>JBMCLC010000110.1:0-5989 GCA_048614715.1 Oceanidesulfovibrio sp. | reverse complement strand
AACTTCTTCTCTTGGCCATTCCAGGTCGTCCTCCTTGTCGGTGGACTCCACCTTAGCGACCTGTCCAAAAAACCGCACCCACTTCTGACTTCGTGCTCCAATCGCAGCCGGCGCATCCGGATATTTCCATGGAATGACCGCACTGTCTGCACAGAGCCGCATAGTACAGACGCCATACGGGGGTATACCGGCCAGCGGGCTCGCCTCTCGGCCTGCCGCGCCAGAGACGTCGGACTATCTTGTCGCGTGCCGGGTCCATCCCTTGCAGCGCGTTGGCGCGGGGTCCAACGTCCCACTGTCATGGATGGGGACCCTGACGGCGATACTCTCCTGCTGCACGCTTTGGAGGCGTCCCCTCTGCGCAATCATGAGAGAGGTGTAGTCCGCACTCGCCGCTCAAGCATCCGCATCCGCCACGAACACCCTTTCGCACGGCAGGGGCCAGCCAACACCCCGCCGCTACACCGCGCCCTGCCGGTCCAGACCGCGGTAGTTGATGGCCTCGGCCAGATGGGCCGTTGCGATGGTCTGGGCGCTTTCCAGATCGGCAATGGAGCGGGCGATGCGCAGCACCCGTGTGTACGCCCGGGCGGAGAGCCCGAGCCGGCGCACCGCCTGGCCAAGGAACTCGTGTTCGGATTCGCCAAGCGTGCAGTGCTTTTCCAAAAGCCTGCCCGAGAGACCGGCGTTCGTGAAAATGCCATCCTCGGCGTAGCGCTCTGCCTGAACGTCTCGCGCCGCGTCAATGCGCTCACGCATGGTCGCGGAATCCGCGCCGCGGTTGCCGGGTCGCAGGTCCTCGTAGTCCACGGCCGGAACCTCCACGTGGAGGTCTATGCGGTCGAGCAGGGGCCCTGACAGCTTTGACCGATAACGCTGGATTTGCGCCGGCCCGCAGCTGCAGGGGTGCTTGGGGTGCGAGAGATAGCCGCAGGGGCAGGGATTCATGGCCGCCACGAGCATGAGATCGGCCGGGTACGTGAGGGACAGCGCCGCGCGGGAAATGGTGACGAAGCCGTCCTCGAGAGGTTGCCGCAGCACTTCGAGCACCTGCTTCTTGAATTCTGCCAGTTCATCGAGAAACAACACGCCGCGGTGGGACAAGGACACCTCCCCAGGCCGCGGATACGCGCCGCCCCCCACGAGGCCGGCATCGGAAATGGTATGGTGCGGGCTGCGGAAGGGACGCTGGGTGACCAGCGCATCGCCGGAGGCCAGCCGTCCGGCCACGCTGTAGATCTTCGTGACCTCCAGCGCCTCCTCGAAGGAGAGCGGCGGCAGCACCGTGGGAATGCGCTGGGCGAGCATGGTCTTGCCCGAGCCGGGAGGACCGAGGAAGAGCAGGTTGTGACCGCCGGCCGCGGCGATTTCCACTGCGCGCTTGGCGTGCTCCTGGCCTTTGACCTCGGCGAAGTCCGCGTGGAACCCGGGAGCGAGGCGGCCGTTTTCGAACAAGCCCCCGAAGTCCGGCTCCGTGGCGGGAATCGGCTTCTCGCCCGTCACGTGATTCACGGCATCGCTCAGATGGGCCACCGGGTGCACGGACAGCCCTTCCACCACGGAGGCCTCCGGGCCGTTGCCCGCGGGCACCAGAATGCCGCGCGCCCCGGCGCCGCGAGCGCAGAGCGCCAGCGGCAGTACGCCCGGAATGGGTCGGACCTCGCCGGACAAGGAAAGCTCCCCGGCGGCGTACCAGCCGCCCAGGGCATCGGCGGGGATGATCTCTGCCGCGGCGAGCAACGCCAGGGCCAGGGGCAGATCGTAGCCGCTGCCTTCCTTGCGCCGGTCGGCCGGGGCGAAGTTCACGGTAATGCGGCCGGGCGAGAGCCGCAGCCCGGAGTTTCGGAGCGCCGCGAAGACGCGCTCCTTGGATTCGCGCACGGCGCCTTCGGCCAATCCCACCATGCTGAAGGCGGGCATGCCCTGACGGGCGAAGTCCACCTCGAGCCGGATGGTGTACGCGTCGATTCCCAGGAGGGCGGCGCTGTGGATGGCGACGATCATGCGACCGGTTCCCGATGAGCGCGACGCGTTCCGAGGAGGCCCCGTTTAATCGACCGCGTCGCCGATGCGATTCCAGCGGATGTTGTCCAGCCCTTTCCAGGACCAGTAGATGATCCAGGCCTTGCCCTTGATCGTATCTTCTTTCACAAAGCCCCAGAACCTGGAGTCATGGGACTCGTCGCGGTTATCTCCCATGACGAAGTACTCCCCTTCGGGCACTGTCCTGGGCTCCATGTTGTCGCGGGGGCTGTCCAGCACTCGGGAGTCCGTGTGCTGCACGTACGCCTCGTCGAGCTTCTCGCCGTTGATGTAGACGTCCTTGTCGCGGATTTCCACTGTTTCGCCGGGCAGTCCGACAATACGCTTGATGAAGTCCTGGCTCGGATTCACGGGGAACGGGAATACCACGATGTCCCCACGCTCGGGCTTGGAGAACTCCACGACTTCGATGTTCGTGAACGGGACCTTGATGCCGTAGACGAGCTTGGAGACGAGGAGGTGGTCGCCGATCTGGAGGGTTTCGAGCATCGAGCCCGAGGGAATCTTGAACGCCTGGACGAAGAAGGCGCGTATGATCATCGCGAGAATGAAGGCGATGACTATTGCTTCCGTATATTCCTTGAGCATCTTTTGCCAGCGTGGGGTCATGTTCGATTCCTTGGGTGTTCCGGAGCGGTGCGGAAAAAGGTGTGCCGGCTAGTCTTCGTTGGTCCGCAGAGCGGCCAGGAAGGCTTCCTGGGGGATTTCCACATTGCCCATGCGCTTCATGCGCTTTTTACCGGCTTTTTGTTTTTCGAGAAGCTTGCGCTTCCGGGTAATGTCGCCGCCGTAGCATTTGGCGGTCACGTTCTTACGCATGGGGGGGTTGCGTTCACGGGCAATGATCTTCTGTCCGATGGAGGCCTGGATGATCACCTCGAACAGCTGTCTCGGGATGGCTTTCTTGAGCTTGAGGGCTATGGCCCGGCCCTGTTGCTGGGCCTTGTCGCGGTGCACGATGGTGGAGAGCGCGTCCACGGGCTCGCCGTTGATGAGCATGTCCAGCTTGACGAGGTTCGCGGCGCGGTAGTCGATGATCTCATAGTCCAGCGAAGCGTAACCACGGGTGGCGGACTTGAGCCTGTCAAAAAAGTCGAACACGATTTCCGCGAAAGGCAGCTCGTAGGTAATGATCACGCGGTTGGAGGAGAGGTAGCGCACATCCTTCTGGATGCCGCGCTTTTCCTCGCAGAGCTTGAAGATGTTGCCCACGTACTCGCCAGGCGCGTGGATTTCCATGCGCACGTATGGCTCGCTGAAGATCTCTATTTCGCTGGGTTCCGGCAGTTTGGCCGGGTTGTCGATATAAATTGTTTCGCCCTGCACGGTGTCCACCTTGTAAACGACCGTGGGTGCGGTGGTGATGAGGTTGGCCTCGAACTCGCGCTCGAGCCGCTCCTGGATGATCTCCATGTGGAGCATGCCCAGAAAGCCGGCCCGGAAGCCGAAGCCGAGGGCCTGCGAGGTCTCTGGCTCGAAGTTGAACGCAGCGTCGTTGAGCTGGAGCTTTTCCAGCGCAGACTTGAGCGCCTCGTATTCCGAGGGTTCCGTGGGGTAGAGGCCGCAGAATACCATGGCTTTTACAGGCTTGAAGCCGGAAAGGGGCTTTTCGGCGGGCTTCTTGGCGCGGGTGATGGTGTCGCCCACCCGAGCGTCCTGCAGATCCTTGATGGATGCGGTGAGAAACCCCACCTCGCCCACGCCCAGCTTATTCACCTGCATGGCGTCCGGCGAGAAAATGCCGAGCTGGGAGACCTCGAACTCCTTGTGCGTGGACATCATGCGGATGGAGTCTCCCGGGGAGACGCTGCCGTCCACCACGCGGAAGAGGACGACGACGCCCTGGTATGTGTCGTACCAGGAATCGAAGATGCGGGCGCGCAGCGGCGCTTCGGCGTCGCCCTTGGGCGGCGGTAGATCGCGCACTATGGCCTCGAGCACTTCCGGCACGCCCTGTCCTGTTTTTGCGGAGACCTCCAGGGCCGTGGAAGCGTCGAGGCCTATGGACTCCTCGATTTCCTGGCGGATGCGCTCCGGCTCTGCCGAGGGCAGGTCGATCTTGTTGAGGACGGGAATGACCTCGAGATCGTGGTCGAGGGCGAGATAAACATTGGCCAGGGTTTGCGCTTCCACTCCCTGGGTGGCGTCCACCACCAGCAGGGCGCCCTCGCACGAGGCCAGGGAGCGGGAGACCTCGTAGCTGAAGTCCACGTGGCCGGGAGTGTCGATGAGGTTGAGGATGTATTCCTGCCCATCCTGCGCTGTGTATGGAATGCGCACGGCCTGGGCCTTGATGGTGATGCCTCGCTCACGCTCGAGGTCGAGCCTGTCGAGAAACTGCTCGCGTTTCTGGCGTTCGTCCACCAGGCCGGTGACCTCGAGAATACGGTCGGCCAGGGTCGATTTGCCATGGTCGATGTGGGCGATGATGCTGAAGTTTCTGATGCGGGAAACCGTTGTCATAGTAAAGACGTACTCGCTTCGCGCCGATGAAGTCCGACATGGTGTGCGGAGGTTCTGCGCGGGATGTAATGCAAAACAGCACTTCTTAAGCCATTCGGGTGCGGTTGTCTAACATCCGACCCGAGCCACGATTTTTCCTTGCATTGCAAGGGTTATTTCAGTACATGGAAGATGGAGATACTTGGCATGCGCGTATTGCATTTTCATAGCATCCTGTCAATCCGCAGGGTTAGCTCCTTTGCCGCCCTCGCGTGTATGATTTTGGTCGTGGGCGTGGCAGAAGGCCGTGCGCAATCCTACAACCAGCAGGTCGAAACCGCCTGGAACAGCTTGCGAAACATGGCGTGCGACAACGCCAGGACAGCGACGCAGACCGCGGAGGCCGCCGCCAAACAGCATGATGCCATGGAGCAGGCCGTGCAACAAGTCCCAACGCTGCAAAGCGTGCCCGAGGACGTGGCCCGGGACACCACCCGGTCCATGAAGGACGCCCTGCGCGATATGCGGGGCATCGCCCGCGATGTCCGCTCCATTTCGCAAGACATGAAGCGTATCTGTTCCGAGGATATCCGGCTGCGCAACTCCCGGGACGCCGCGAAAAAGTATGACGACCGCAGCCAGACGATCAACGCGGCAGTGAATCGATATAATGCGCTTGTTGAAGAGTATGGCGAGACCATCAGGCAGTTCAACGAGGCCGCCATCGTTCTCACCATGCATGGTTCCACCCTCAATCAACTGGAGACGGAGTAATGTTCAAGAATTTTTGTTGCGCGCGCGGCATCAGCCTCATCGCCATGTGCATGCTCGTGGGCATGATGGGCTTGCTCTACAACCCCGGCCAGGTCCATGCACAGGACAACATCATCAACCCCGACTCAGAGGACATCCCCGACGCGAACACCGAACTTTTCAACCAATGGGTGCGCTTCCTGGCTGTTGTCGAAGAGAACCTCGCGGTTGCCGCCGTTGCGGCAGACGGCAAGCTTCTGAACTTTACGGTGGCTGAGGAAGAAAGCGAGGGCGGCGTCGTTCAGGAGGCGGACCAGACGCTGGCTCTGTTCACCAATATTCTGCAGTCCCTCGTGACCAGGGGCACCCCTGAGGACTACCTGGCGCTGGTCAGTTCCATCGAGGAGCACAACTCGGCTGTGAAAATGATCCAGGCGTACTACGCCCAGCTCAATGCGCATCAGGACGCGTTCGACTCCATCCACAACACACTTGATCCATTGGAGACGATAGACTTCGACGAAGATGTCGATGACAACTTCTTTGTCGTTGAGAACATAGACAAGCAGTTGCGCAAAACACCCGGTGGCGGCGGCGGCCAATAGGCCGGTCCGGTCTTTCACGTTCTCCGGCTCCATACCTGGGTGACCATCGAGCTTCACGGGCGGTCTGCGGTCTGTTTCACGCGGGCCGCCCGTTTTGTCTCAGAATGGTCCATCGCGGACCTGTATTCCGCGCTCCCCCCTCAACC
>JBMCLC010000109.1:0-5998 GCA_048614715.1 Oceanidesulfovibrio sp. | reverse complement strand
GTTCGCGGCGCAGCCGCACGATTTCCGTGAGGTCGCGGAAGGTCTCCACCCCGCCCACTAGGTTGCCGGCGGCGTCGCGCAGGGGCGCCGCCGAGATGGAGATGGGGGTCCTTTCTCCGTCGGGCCGGATGATGAAGATGGACTTGCCTGAGAGGCGCACGTCCTCGTTCATGCAGTGTTCCAGCGCGCAGGAGCCGTCGCAGAGGCTGGAGTGGAATACCTCCCAGCACTTGCGGCCCACGGCTTCCGCGCGCGGGATGCCGGTGATGGTCTCGGCGGAGCGGTTGAAGAAGGTCACGTTCCAATCGAGGTCGACGGTGAACACGCCGTCGGCGATCGAATCCAGAATCACGGCCAGTCGCTGCTTTTCGGCAAGCGCGTTTTCGATCCACTCGTACCAGGCGTCCAGCCCCTGTGGCTGGCGGCAGGAGACGCGGAAGGAGACAAGTCCCTTGTTCAGGCTGCGGGCGAAGGCCTCGGCGCGGTCCGGGTCGAAGTCCACGTAGGGCAAGAGGTCCATCTTGTTGAGGACCATGGCCTTGGAAAGCTCGAAGAGCAGGGGATACTTTTCCGGCTTGTCGTCGCCCTCGGTTACGGAGAGCACTGCTATCTTGGCGTCCTCACCCACGTCGAACTCCACGGGGCAGACCAGGTTGCCCACGTTCTCCACGAAGAGGATGTCCACGGTGTCCAGATTCAGGGAGACAAGGGCGTTGGAAACCATTGCCGCGTCGAGGTGGCAGCCGCCCTCGGTGTTGATCTGCACGGCCTGTGCGCCGGTGGCGGCCACGCGCCGGGCGTCGTTGTCGGTCATCAGGTCGCCCTCGATGACGGCCAATCCATACTTGGGAGCCAGGGCGGCGAGGGTGCGCTCCAGCAGCGTGGTCTTGCCGGCGCCGGGGGAGCTGATGAGGTTGAGGACCAGGATTTTCTTCTGAGCGAAGAGGGTGCGGAGCTCCTCGGCCGTGGCCGAGTTCGCCTCCAGGATGTTGCGGACCACAGGGATTTCCATGATCTCTCCTTTATATTTCGGATTATTCCGCCTCGAGCCTGTCGAGGTAGAGTTCCTTGCCGGAAACGACCGCATGGCCGAGCTCCTCGCCGCATTCCGGACACGGGGCGAGTAGGAACTGGCCGGATTCGGGCTGGAAGCGGTGCCTGCATGCGCAGCATTCGAGTTCGAGGGGGATCTCTTCGAGAGTCAGGGTCGCGCCCGCGAGATCGCTGTCCTTTGTCAGCACCTCCCAGGCCAGGTCCATGGCTTCCGGGACCACGTTGGCAAGGGTGCCGTGTTTCACATGCACTGACAAGAGCTTAGACGCGCCGTGCTTTTCGAGTTCCTGCCGGACGATTTCAAGCAGCGATTGGGTGATGGACATTTCGTGCATGGATGATTGCGTAAAGAAAATCACGCCGCTCGTCCATAGGCAATGGCGACAAGACACATGAATACTCGAAGCTTGACGGGATGATGGGAATAAGGTCATGAGCTGCAAAGATGGCGCACCGTTGACGCTGGAGAGCCTGCGGCTGTGCCGTTCGAACTGGCTGCCAGGATCGAAGCGCCGCCAGCGGCGCGAGATTCCGGGCAATGAAAACCGGACTGCGATTTTCCAAGGAGAACGTGCATGTACGTCGGACTCAAGATGCTGCCGCGCGGCAAGTTCGTGACCGCCACCAAGGACACTCTCGTCACCGAGGCCCAGAAGCTCATGGTCGAAAACCATTTCTGGATGCTGCTCGTGGTCGAGGGCGACCAGCTCGTAGGCTACATCAGCAAGGAGGACGTGAGCGCGGCGCTGCCTTCTGCCGCCACCAGCCTCTCCAAGCACGAGATCAACTATCTGCTCTCCAAGCTCACGGCCGAGAAGATCCTGAAGAAGGACGTGCCCACGGTGACCCCGGACACAACCATCGAGGAAGCGGCGCAGCGCATGCACGACGAAGACCTGGCCGGCCTGGCCGTGGTGGACAGAAAAAGCAAGCTGCTCGGTTTCATCAACCGCAGCGTCATTCTCGAGGTTCTCGTGGAGGAAATGGGGCTGAACCAGGGCGGCTCGCGCATCGCCTTCGAGGTTGTGGACCGCACCGGCGTGATCCACGAGGTCTCCGGCATCATCGCGGACATGGGCGTATCCATCATCGCCACCGCCACCTTCTACCACAACGACCGCCGCATGGTCGTCTTCCGCGTGCAGACCGACGACCCCAAGCCCATAGAGCAGGCCATCCAGGACCGCGGCTACACGATCGTTGGTCCGGAGGTCTTCAAAGAGGAATGGTCCCACCTGTGAGCCAGTCGGAGCTCCGGTGCTCGCCCGCCCTCCCGAGCGTAGCGGCATTGTCCAAAAGTATGGATGGCGGTCCGCTGCAGGCCCTGAAGCCTGCCGCAGGGCGCACCGGCGGAAAAGGGCGGCTGTAGCGCCATGGCCAGAAAGCGGAAAAAGCCTTCGAAGTACGTGCGCTGGGGGCTCACGACGGCCGCCGTCGGAGTTGTGGGCTGGCAGCTCGCAGAAGCGTATCTGGACCACTACGCCGGGCATGCCGCGGCCATGGAGATGGTCAACTTTTTCGGCGCAATGGGGGAGCTGCCTCCCGAGGCGCAGGCCCTGTGGATGTTCAAGTCCCTGGGGCTTGCCGTGGCGCTTGGCGGCCTGGGGCTGGCGGTGCTCGGCCTGGTGCGGCGGTAGGGCGACCCACCGTCCCTGAGGCCGGGCGGAAATCGGTTTCGTGGCGCAGAAGGGCAGAGTGGCCTTGAATATCGCCTCCCGGCGCTTTATCATACAAATCTGCTGACACAGTTCCGGAGGGTGAATCCGGCGTCCTGAGCAGTCCGGGGCGTGTATCCATGCAGCCCCACCCGCGCCGGAGAGCAACAGCTTTCGGGACGTTATGCGCCCGGCAGCCCTGGCTAAAGGTTCGTGGCCGTCAGCCGATCTGAGGAGGAATTCCGCCCCTCGGGTCTTCGCTCCGCGCTTCGGCTGCATTGCCGCGGGGGGCAGCGGGTGGTCTCGGTTTGCATGGCCGCATGCGCCCAACGCCGAGAATCAAGCAATGGATCGGATAGACATGGTGGACGACAACGGCATCAAACACGCCGGCACGTACAACGACCCCGGCGCCCCGCTCAAGGGCATCTACTCCACGGTGGAGCAAACCTCCCTCGGCGCGGGCATGACCCGCCGCGTCTCCCAGCGCAAGCGGTATTGGGCCGTATGGGAGCCCGCCCCGGGCGAGGATACCTACACCGTCCAGTCCCTCAACCAGAATCTCATTCCCACCGGTTCCAAACGCAGCGTCTCCTCCCTGGAATTTCGGGAGCGGTTCCGCCTGGAGCCGGATTTCTTCGTGGACGTCAACGCGGAGAACGTCCGCCATCTCTGGGAGCAGCATTCCGAAAAGAGGGGGGCCGAGCACGAATCCGGGGAGCGTCGCACCATATTCGATCGCGAAGAGCGCCCACGGCGCCGGGAACGCGGGGAGCCGCCGCGCGGGACCGAACGCGACGAGCCGCTGCTGGACGAGGAGATCGATCGGGCTCCGCTGGACCGGGAGCAGCTCAGGGCCATAGAGGCGGAGCGCAACGCCCGCGCGGGCTACGGCCTGGGCATGAGCCACCTCAAGCGCGGCAACATGGACAAGGCCAAGGAACTGCTGAAGCGGGTGGCCGTGGAGGAGGGCGACTACGTCCATGAGCATAAGCACATGTTCAACGAGTTCGGCGTGGGGCTGCGCAAGAACCAGCTGTTGGACATCGCGCTGCTGCACATGCGCCGTGCGTTGTCGCTGGCGCCGTACGACGAGAACATCTACCACAACATGGCCCGCCTCTATTACGAGAAAGGCGACAAGGCCATGGCCGTGAAACACCTGGAGAAATCCCTGGAGCTCAATCCGGAGTTCAAGGAATCCAGGCAGTTTCTCGACTTCATCAACAAGCGCAGGTCCAAGCGGAAGAAGAAGCTGCGCTTCAAGATATGAACCGGAGGCCGCCGCGCATGATCGACTACTCCGCCACCGTGGATTCGCTGCAAAAGGCTTTTGCCGAAAAATGCGTCGAGACGCCGGAGATCGTGAACCAGCCCGGGCTGTCCCTTGTCTTCAAGGTCGACCACATCTATGCCGTGGGGCTCGCGCCGGGATTCATCCGCAACCTGGCAGAATGGGCCCGGGTGGCTCCGAGCCAGGCATACGAGGCCATGCTGCGCACCGGCAACCTGGTGAGCCGCAGGAACGAGGACGGCCGGCGCGAAAGCGAGCTCAACCTGCTGCTGACATGGGAGTCCGGCGGCCGCCGCATGGACGGCAGGATTCGCGTGTCCTTCTTTCTGGCGGATTTTCTGGATCGCGCCCTGGCGCTGTACGTCAAACGGTCGGCCCTGGCGCTCTCGGACCTGCGCATCGTCGCCGCCGAGAAGGATATGGTGGAGACGTTCCTCGCGGGCAAGACGGCGCCGCAGGGACTTGCCTACCACTCCGCGTCATAACGCAGCGGACTATCAGAAGCGCCAACCCGAAAGGCAGGTTCCCAGCAGTCGGGCGTTCTGGACCTCCTCCGGATGCTGCGACTTGAGCATCCTGGCCAGCGCGGCGACGTCCTCGGGCGGCTCTCCCTCATACCGGCTCATGATCGTGCCCACCGCGTCCGGGCTGTGCGCGTCCGTATTGTAGACCGGCGTCAGGCCCCGTCCCTTAAGGGCGCGGGCGTATAGATCGTCGTCGTTGGGCGAGTAGCGACCGTTCACGATGACATGCTCGCCCCGCATGATGTTCACGGAACTCATCTCGATGCCGTCCACCACGTCGAGCACCCGCTTGAGCTTGCCGCCGAAATATTTGGAGAAGCGAAAGGGATGCGCCACGAAGAGAAACACGTCGTCGCGCCGGTCGGCAACTGCGTTCACGAGATTGCGGACCGGTGTGAGCCGTTGTCCCAGGCCCTCGAGCCGTTCGCCGACGACCACCACGTCGTACCCTTCGCGCACCGTTACCTCCATGCCGGAGAAGAGCCGGAGTTCGGGAAAGCGCCGGGCCAGAGGATCGAGCTCCGTGTCCGACCACTGGTGGTGGTGCTCCGTGATGACCAGGGCGTCCAGTCCGCGCTGCAGGGCCAGTTCGCAGAGGCGCTCCGGTTCAAGCATGGAGCAGGCAGAATGCCGGGCCGTATGGGTATGGCAATCGATGAGCATGGCGGATTCAACGAAATCTTTTTGACAGTAATTAATATTAGTTATAAATTTTCTAGAAAAAGGTTCATTGGAATGGGGCCAGAGTCTGCCTCCCCAGGCCGTGGCCGGGGAGACTCAAATTCGGAGCAACCGTGTATTCATGCGGGTTTGCCCCGTCCATCGACACCGAGTCAGCAATGTAGCATACAAGGTGCGCATAGTGCGAGCCGGCCCGTGGCGTATATTCCTTATGGCAGAATGCTTGACGGAGCATTCTGCCCACTCGGATTCGCCGCATGGCCCCCCGCAGAAAGCGGGGCCATGCTTATAGCTACGAGCAACACAATGATAAACATTGTGCTCTCAGTATACCAGGCACGATACGGACACGTTCAGGGAGCGAGCCATGGAACCCAAGGATATCGAGAGCTTGTCCAGAAAGCTGGATGAGGTCAAAGAAGAAACCGATTATCAACTCCAGGCGTTTTTCGAGGAAACACGAAACCTCATCCAGACAACAAGGAAGCGCTACAACCGCATCATCTACGCGCTCATCGCTCTCTTCCTCATCGAGGTTTATGCCACATGGCAGATATCCTCGGTCAAGGATTATGCGTTTCTCATGGCCCAGCATGTGACGAATCTGTATGAAAATCTTATCCAACTGCTCATGACTCCCAAGTAAAGGAGGCGGAAGGATGACTCGTCAGGACCGTCCAAAAAAGGGAAGCGGCTTGATGAACCCGAAGATAACCTACGTCCTTCTCGGGGTTATTTTCGTGGTCATGGCGCTTATCATAGTCAGTCAGCTCATCACGGAACCGCAACTC
>JBMCLC010000108.1:0-6026 GCA_048614715.1 Oceanidesulfovibrio sp. | reverse complement strand
TCTGCAGATGGCCAGGCCCAGCCCAGTTCCCCTGGGTTTGTCCATGTCCTTGCAGTTGCCCTGGAAAAAGCGCTCGAATATGCGTTCCTGATATTCCTTGGGAATACCCATTCCGCTGTCCTGAATGCTGACGCGCACGAGCCCGGGGTAGGACTCCGCCACGGACACCGTGATCGCGCCCTGGTTCGTGAACTTGATGGCGTTGCTCAACAGGTTGACCATCACCTGCTGGAACCTGTCGCGGTCCATGCGCACCTGGGGTAGGCCGTCTTGTATCTGCTGCCGGAACTGCAGACCCTGAGAGCCTTCGGACATGGCCATGGCGCGCATAGCCCGTCCCGCCTCCCTGCCCAGGTCCAGGGGTTCGTCGCGCCATTCCATCCGGCCGGACTCGATCTTGTTGAGGTCGAGCAGGTCGTCTATCAGGCGGGTCAGCCGTGCGCCCTCCAGCTCCACGATTTCAAGGTTCTGCAGAATCCTCGCTGCCTTGGCCGCATTGCCCCCGTCCGTCGTCTGATTCTCGCAGCCACTCTCCAGAACGCCGCGCGCCACGTCGCGCTTCACCAGTTTCACGAAACCGAGGACCGAGGTAAGAGGCGTGCGCAGCTCGTGCGAGGCGGACGTGAGGAATGCCGAGCGCAGCCTGTCCATTTCGATGAGCTTTTCATTGGCCTGCAGCAACTCCACAGTGCGCAGCTCCACCTGGCTCTCAAAATCGTCCCGGGAACGCCTCAGGGCTTGTTCGGCCAGCTTGCGCTCCGTAATCTCGTGGAACACGGCGACCTGATAACTCGACTCGCCGTCGTCCCCCTCCATGCGGAAGAGCGTCAGCCGCTCGGCGTAGGGCTCGCCGTTCTTGCGCCGGCTCCAGATGTCCCCGGTCCAATGGCCCTCGGTTTTCACCTGCTCCCAGGGGATTTCATGGATATCCGCATCCCCCATCCCGGATTTGACCTCACGCAGGTTATGGCCGATCACCTCGGCGGCGCTGAATCCGGTGATCTTCTCGAAGCTCGCGTTGACCCGGCGAATATCGCCTCTGTCGTCGGTTATGGCGAGGCCCTCGATGGACAGATCGAATATCCTGGCCGCAAGCTGGAGATCCTTTTCCGCCTTGATGCGCTGCTCCATCTCGCTGCGGAGCGCTTCGTTCATGCTCTCCAGGCGCTTCTTCTGGGAGTCCACCTCGCTCAGCAGGTCGTTGTAGGCCACGACCACGTCGCCCACCTCGTCGTTGCTGGACCATTGGAGCGGCTCCATCTCGGTGCTGCGCAGGTTGTCCGCGAGCGACTTTTTGAGCCGCATCAGCGGCCTGCCCACAAGAAGGTGCATGGCGAGCCAGATTGACAGGGCCAAAACGAGAAGCAGGAGGGTGATGACGACGGCGTTTTCGATGAGCCGCCTGCCGAGAAGCGGAGCGATGTGGCCGTCGTGATAGACCACATCGAGCCGTCCCAGCGTGTAGACCTTGTCCCGTGATTCGTGGGTCAGCTCTTTCGAGGCGGTGAATGTCCTGTTGTATTCGGGAATGCGGGCGCCCCGCACCGTGATGAACACCTCGCCGTCCGCGTCCAGAAGCGTGGCCTCGAGGAGGTCTTCATCGTGGGCGTAGCTCTGCATGAGCTTCGCCGTCATGTCCTCACGGAAGTTCCATACCGGTTCGGACAGCTCCACCGCCTTGCTTTCCGCGAACGTTTCGAGGCGGGCTTGCAGATCACGGTAGGCCTGCTCCGACATCTGCCATGAGAACAGCCCCACGAGCAGCCCCGCGGCGACAATGCAGGCCAGCAGCACCGGGACGAGGATCTTGAGACCGAGATTGAAGGAAAACCAGGGTCGCCAGTAGGTTGAACCTGATGAAGAGTGTCTGTCGCGCTCAGGAAACTGACTCGTCATTGACTGCTTTCCAACGCCTTCAACTGCTCTTCTATGGAGGCCACTAACTTCGCGCGCTCAGTGTCGTCCAGGCTTGCATCGGATTTGGCAAGGAGAAGCTTCTTGAAGAGCTTCAGCTTTCGTATGGGAACGAGCTGGGAGTTGTCCGATCGCTTGAACCCGGACCACGTCAGCTTCTTGAGGACGGCGCGCTCATGCGCCAGTTGCCGTGGCGGCTTGTTCTTCGCTGGCTTGCCGTAGCCGGTCAAAAAGCTCGCGATGGCCTCCGTGAGGTCGTCCGGCAGATCCTGGCGCCAGATTATGGGGTCGGACGGTATCAGCGGCGAGGTCCAGATGATCTTAATCCTTTCGTGTTTCTCCGGATAACGCTTGGACAGTCTCTGTAAATCCACGCTGTTGTTGGTCGCCACATCCACCTCGCCTGCAGCGACGGCAAGGAAGTTGTCCTCGTGGCCGGCCTGGACCATCCGCTTGAACAACTCCCCCGGCTCCAGCCCGCGAGAAGCGAATATGAAATAGCCGGGCACCAGCGAGCCGGACGTGGAGTTCGGGTCGCCGTTTCCGAAGGTCAATTCCGGAGCCTGCTCCAAAACGTCGGCCACGTCCTCCAGGGGAGAATCCTTGCGCACGATGAGATGGCTGTAGTAGCCACCCACGCCCTCGCTGTTCACCACCTGCGCTCCGACCTCCACATCGGCGCGGTCCACCGCCTCGATGGCGCCCTTGTTGCCGATCCACGCCAGGTGCGCCTTGCCCCCGCGGAAAGCCCAGACCACTCCCGCGTACTCGTCGTAGACTTCCGGCGTCACGGTTCTGCCGAGCGCGCGGCTCATGTCATCCAGCAAGGGTTGCCACATGGTGTAGACAGCTTCGGCAGAGCCTGACGACGGCAAACCGAAGACCAGTGCGTCCCCGGCCCGAACATTTGGCGCGACACCCAGCAATACGACAAGCGCCAGCAGTACCTTGAGCATTCCTTCTGTCCCCTTGCGCATGAGATATGAAGAAGCCAGGAAGGCGGCAGGGCGGGCGCTCCATGCCCGCCGCCGGTCCTGCGCTGTTCTGTCATTGCGTATACCACATCCTGTAAATACACAAATCAGGGATATTCATCATACCACATGCCCCATGACAATAGCGTGTCGGGCTCCGCGAATAGCCCGACAGTCCGCGGTTATCAACAAAAAGAGGCCATCCCGGGGCCGGATACCCGGTCGCGCGAGGAGACCGCGGCCGGACCATCCAGGCCGATGCAACACGATCGCGTCGCGGCGCTCGCAGAAGAGAACCGGTTTTGACGTATCGGGTGCGAGGCACCGGCGGAACTCGACACGCCGGCCCCGAATCCGCGCCCGCCGGCAAGCGCCATGGGGAGGCCCCCACCGCTTTGCTCCGCTCTGGCGGGTTGTTCCCTTGGCGTGCTTAAGGGCGGAAACTTTTCTACGATCCTTGGCGGCAATCCCAGGGGTTGACCAAACCACGCAAGAAAGGCTTCCTATGGCGGGTGCGCGCTGGGCGACGTGATTTCGCAGGCCCCTCGCTCCGCATATCCCGGACCCGCTCGACACCGTCCGAAGCAACCCGAACCAAGGACAGCCGCCGATGCCCCATCTGTTTCTGAACCGCCCCAGGCTTTACGACCTCACCAGGGATCAGGAAGGGCTGCCGTCGCAGTATCTGTGGGAAACGATCAACGCGATCTTCTACAAGGTGGGCGGTCTTGTCTTCATCGCCGGCTCCATCCTGTTCTTCCCGGCGTTTTCCAAATACGCAGACCTGGGCGCGTGGACGTTCTTCGCCGGCTCGCTGCTCTACCTGGTGGTGACCAGCCACGACATGGCCGAGGTCCACCGCCATTGGCGCACCCACCACACGCACACCCGCGACATGGCCCTGGAGTACGCAGCGGCCGCAAGCTACCTGTGGGGCACCATCCTGTTCACCGTGGGCAGCATCTTTTTTCTATCCTACGTGGACTGGATTGTTCCCGGGGCGTGGTGCTTCGTCATCGGCAGCATGCTTTTCGTGCTGGGCGCATGCATCAACGTGATGCAGATCATCAAGGCCGACACCATGGCCATGCTCCAGCTCATGAATTACACGGCCGTGACCTTTGTCGCCGGGTCCATTCTCTTTACCGTGGCCTCGGTGCCGTATCTCTGGCGGGTGGACATCCACGAATACGAGGTCAAGCTCCACGCGTTCCTGGCCTGGCAGTACCTCATAGGCAGCGTTCTCTTCTTCGTGGGCGGGGTGTTCAACTACTGGCGGATATACCTGAACATGCGCCGTCAAATACGCAAAAGCCGGGCCGACTGAAGCGCTCGCCGTGAATCGTGCGCGGGCATCCTGCCGGTTTTGGCCGGCTCCCGCGGCGCGCAGACGGCCTCCAGACCGCCAGGCAAAAGGCTCTGGAAACGCCGTCCTCCCGTTCCAAGTCCAGGACGCTCGCGGCGCGGTTGTTCACTGGCGCAGGAGAGATATCAACCGGACGGACCGGGCTCCGCACCGGCCTCCGTATGGCGGGCCCTGCCGTGGAGCACGGCCTCCCCGCCCAGGTACGTGGTGCAGACCACGCGCAACAGGGAGGCGAAGTTGTCCACGCGGCCCTGGCTCTGCACGGCCTCGTCGTACAGGGTCGACAGGAATCGGCCCATGGTCGCGCCCTCATCCTCGGCCAGCCTTTCGAGAATGCACCAGAACCGCTGCTCCAGACGGATGCTCGTCACCGCACCGTTCAGGCGGACGGATTTTGTGGCGTAGGCATAGTCCGCAGGCGGCGTGGAGGAATAGATCTTACACATGGCACGGCTCCTTTCCGCATGTGGGTTCGGAAAGGAGCCTACAGGATTTTTCATGACGTGTCGCCACCGTGCGCCCCAGAGCGCGGCACGGCGCTAGGCCTGGAGCAGATCGGCGAACTGACGGATCCAGGCCGGATGTGCCGGCCAGGCAGGCGCGGTGACGAGGTTGCCGTCGGTCACGGCGCCGTCGATCGGAATCTCGGCGTACTCGCCCTTGGACAGCGTCACTTCCGGCGAGCAGGCCGGGTAGCAGGAAACCCTGTGCCCTTCCAGCACGCCGGCGGCGGCCAGAATCTGCGGTCCGTGGCAGACGGCGGCTATGGGCTTGCCCGCCGCATCGAACTCCCGGACGATCTCGAGCACCCGGTCGTTGAGGCGCAGATATTCCGGAGCGCGTCCGCCAGGGATGAGCAGGCCGTCGTAGTCCTCCACCTTCATCTGGTCGAAGTCCGCGTTCAAGGCGAAGTTGTGGCCCCGCTTCTCGGAGTAGGTCTGGTGCCCTTCAAAGTCGTGGATGCTCGTGGCCACCACGTCGCCCTTCTTCTTGTCCGGGCAGACCGCGTCCACTTGGCAGCCCAGGACCTGCAAGGCCTGGAATGGGACCATGACTTCATAATCCTCCACGAAATCACCGCAAAGAACGAGGATTTTCTTGTCCATATCATGCCTCCTGTGTGGATTTCTTGGGATGACGACCAGGATACACGATGCAGTGCCGCCGGGGTAACACCCGGCTACTACATCCGGCCCCTCGTGCTCAGGGGTGAGACGGCTCCACCCCCCGTCCGGGGCGGAACCGGCGGTTGGGGCACAAGGATGTTGCGGCCCGGCCCCTCTCGCTCCAAGATAAGACAAAGGCCCCGGCAGTCGTTGCCGGGGCCTGGTCTGGTGCTTCGATATGAGGCTGACTACTCGACGCCGACCCCCTTGGCGATGCGGTCGCCGACGGTCTTGTCGATGTTGCGCCAGTACTCCAGCGCGCGCAGCAGCACGGGCTCGCTCACGCCCTTCTTGAGGTGGCCTACCACGTTGGATACCAGCCTGTCGCGGGCCGCGTCGTCCATAACCTTGTTGACCAGCGCGTTGGCCTGGACAAAGTCGTCGTCATCCTTGCGCTTGGTGTAGGCGGCGCGGATGAAGTCGCCGCTGGCGTTCCAGACCGCGTCCTCGGGATAGCGCTCGCCATCGGCGGCCGGTCCGCCCTTGGAGTTGGGCGCGTACACGGGATCGGTGACATTCTCCACGCGCATCAAGCCGTCCTTGCTGTAGCTGTGCACGGGGCACTTGGGCTTGTTGACCGGAATCTGCTTGTAGTTGACCCCCAGA
>JBMCLC010000107.1:0-6042 GCA_048614715.1 Oceanidesulfovibrio sp. | reverse complement strand
CCTTTACGACTGGCCAGGCAACGTCCGGGAGCTGGAGAATCTCGTGGAGCGCGCGTTCATACTCACACGTTCGCACGAGTTGACCCTGGACGACTTCCCCGCGGAGTTCCATCCCGCACACTCCTGCTATGCCGAGCAGTCCCAGCGCGGCGTGGATGCGACCCTGACCCTCGCCGAAGCTCGGGAACGCTCCAAGGCGATCTTGGAAAAGCAATACCTCCGGGATGTCCTTGCCCAGCATGGCGGACGCATCGACAAGACAGCGGTGCACGCCGGCATCACTCCACGGCAACTCCACAAGCTCATGACCCGTCACGGCCTGGACAAGAAGGCGTTCAAGTAGAAACGCTTCACGGAACGCCCCTGCGCGCTTATTCGTCCCTGCGGTCAGGAAAAGGACATCGAAAAAGGCGGGCAAGGCTGATTGACTGCAGGGACGAATCAGGGGAGCACCGATCCCCCGGGCAATCTGCGGCGCCTGCATAGGTCCTCGCATTTCCGCATTCCCTGCATAATTCGGAACTTCAGGTTCCTTTTTATGCAACGCCGTTACAAAAAATAGAATAAAAACAGGGTGTTTCGATGTGGTCCGTCCTTTGCTCTGGGCAAAGAGTCGAGGAGGCCACATGAACGCGCATCCAGCATCGCGAACTTACACGGGCATTGTCTGCCCGACCTGCACGAACGAATACGGCATCGTGTCCGACATGGTGCTTGCCTGTCCCGGTGAACGGGATATCCGCATTCGCATGGATCAGGCCGGCAGGGAACTCGCCCGTGCCGTGTTGACCAGGGGCAAGGCTTCCATGGTGCGCGTCCACGGCAATTTCGAGTCTTCAGCCGACGGTGGAGCAGGCGCGCACGCATATCTCCATGTCCAGCAATTCGAAGTCATGTTCGTCACCGGATCGGACGAACCGTTCAATTCCAATCCAGCCCAGGAGGTCATGGAATAGTCATGACGAGAGACAACGAGTTGGAGGCGTTCGAGCCTCCCAGCAGAAAAGCGAGTGTTTCCGCAGTCACAGGCAAGGCCCGGGAGCCGAAGCGGTCTAAGGCTGTTTTTGGCGCGGAGCGGGATGCCTTCCGCAAACGCTTCTTTCCGGAGGCCACGCGCGCGGACTGGAACGACTGGCGCTGGCAGGTGGGCCACCGCGTGACCTCGCCGGCGGAGCTGTTCCGGCACATCAACCCCACCCCCCAGGAGACTCTGGCCCAGGCCGGCGAGTTCCCCCTGGCCGTGACCCCGTATTACCTGAGCCTCGTGGACGGCGACGACCCGGACTGTCCGGTGCGGCGCGCCGTGGTTCCGACCATGCAGGAGGCCGTGCTCGGCCCTGGCGAAGCGGACGATCCCCTGGGCGAGGAAAGCCATACGCCCACGCCGGGACTCGTGCACCGCTACCCCGACCGCGTGCTCTTCCTAGCCACGGATTTCTGCTCGACATACTGCCGCTACTGCACGCGCTCGCGTCTGGTGGGGCGCGGCAACGCGGGCTCGGTCCGCGCGCGATGGGACAAATGCATCGAGTACATCGCATCCACGCCGGCGGTACGCGACGTCATCGTATCCGGCGGCGACCCCCTGACCATGCCTGACGAGGCTATCGACTATCTTCTTGGGCGCCTGCGGGCCATAGACCATGTGGAGATCATCCGTCTGGGCACCAAGGTGCCGGCCGTGCTGCCGCAGCGCATCAATCGCGACTTCGTACGCATGCTCAGGAAACACCACCCGCTGTTCATGAGCTGCCACATGATGCATCCCAGGGAACTCACGCCGGAGACAAACCGCGCGTTCGAAATGCTGGCCGACGCCGGCATCCCCATGGGCAGCCAGACCGTGCTTCTGGCGGGCGTGAACGATGCGCCTGAAACCCTGGCCGAGTTGTTCCACGGTCTGCTGCGGGTCCGGGTGCGGCCGTACTATCTGTACCAGTGCGATCCCATCCGCGGGTCGGCCCACTTCCGCACCACGGTGGGCAAGGGCATCGAGCTCATGACCAGCCTGCGCGGCCACACTTCCGGCTACGCCGTGCCGACGTACGTGGTGGACGCTCCGGGCGGGGGCGGCAAGGTACCGATATACGCCCAGACCATGCTCGGCCGGAACGAAGACGGACTCGCGCTCGTGAATTACGAAGGCCGCGTGTATCATTATCCCGATGCGCAGATCCAGCCGTCTATGCAGTTGGCGGCCCTGGCGGCTCGGCCCGGGCAATCCGTCGCGGAGGCGTCATGACCACCATCGCCCTGACATACGATCTGCGCGACGACTACCTCGCGCGAGGCTTCAGCGAGGAGCAGACGGCGGAGTTCGACCGCGCGGACACCATCGACGCCATCGAGCAGGGCCTCAGCCTGCTCGGCTACCGCACCGTGCGTGTCGGCAACGTCTACGACCTCATGGCGGCGCTTTCCGCCGGAGCGCGGTGGGATCTCGTGTTCAACATCTGCGAGGGGCTGCACGGTTTCGGCCGCGAATCACTGGTCCCCGCCTTGCTGGATCATTACCGCATCCCGTACGTTTTTTCCGATCCGCTGACCCTGGCCGTGACCCTGCACAAGGGCGTGGCCAAACGCGTGGTTCGCGACCAGGGCGTTCCCACGCCGGATTTTCTGGTGGTGGAGCGCATCGAGGAAATGGAGGTACTGGAGCTTCCGGCATTCCCGCTGTTCGTCAAGCCGGTGGCGGAAGGCACGGGCAAGGGCGTGGCCTCGTCCTGTCTGGTGGGCGACATGCCTTCTCTCAACAAGCGCGTCGCCGGGCTCCTTGCCGAGCATGAGCAACCCGTGCTCGTGGAATCCTACTTGCCGGGCCGCGAGGTCACCGTGGGCATCATCGGCACGGGCGACCAGGCCCGCGTGGTGGGCGTCATGGACATCGTGCTCAGGAACGGGGCCGATCCGGGCTGCTACACCTACCGCAACAAGGAAGAGTGCGAGTCCCTCGTGGAGTACCGGGCTGTGCGGGGAGCAGAAAGCGAGGAGCCGTCCACAGTGGCGCTGGACGCCTACCGCGCCCTCGGCGTGCGGGACACCGGCCGGGTGGACCTGCGGCAGGACGCGCACGGCCGGTACCAGTTCATGGAGGTCAACCCCTTGCCAGGCATGCATCCGGAGCATTCGGACCTGCCGATTCTCTGCACGCTCAACAGCATCGGGTATCAGGATCTGCTCGCGATGGTCATGGAGTCTGTTTCCCACCGAATCGCCGGGGTGGGCAGCCCTCGGCGCAAGGCGGCATAGGAGATTCACCATGCGCACAGGAGTCGTCCATTCGGATGTGGGTGCAACCCCCAGACCCGACGACATGGATACGTTGATCCAGGCGGAGGCTGTTGCCGCCGGGCTGACGAACAGCGGCCACGAGGTGCTCCTGCTGCCGGCGCGACAGCCTGTGCGGCATGTGCTGGAGGAATTGGATCGCAAACGGGTGGAACTGGTTTTCAATCTGGTGGAGACCCTCGGCGGAACGAGCGAGAGCGCCTACCTGCTGCCGTCTGCGCTGGAGCAGGCATCCCTGCCCTTTACGGGCGCCGGCTCGCAGGCATTGCTCGTCAGCGGTAACAAGCTCGCTGCCAAAAGGCTCATGCGTAGCGCCGGCATATCCACACCCATATGGGAAGAGTCCGGAGCAAGTGTCGGAACCAGTAGTTCCGATAGTAGGTTTTGGCCAGGCCCGTACATCGTGAAATCGGTCTGGGAACACGGCTCCCACGGGCTCGACGCCGATTCGGTGATGCCGTTTGCGAGCAAGGCCGCTATCCACAGCGCCCTGGCCCGGAAGCAGCGCGAGTCCGGCGGCGCCTGGTTCGCGGAGGCCTATGTGGCGGGCCGGGAGTTTTGCGTGGGGATTCTGGAACAAGAGGGTCATCCGCGGGTGCTGCCCATATACGAAATTCACTTTACCGGTGAGGCCGAGTCCCCGTGGCTCGTGGATTACGCGGCCAAATGGGACGAATCCTCGGACATGGCGCAGGCCACGTCCAGGCGCTGGGAGTTCCAGGCGGAAGACCAGTGGCTGTTGGACCGGATGGAGGCGACAGCGCTGCATTGCTGGCGCCTTTTCCGTCTCTCCGGCTACGCCCGCGTGGACATGCGTGTGGACTCCGTCGGCGTGGTCCACGTGTTCGATGTGAACGCCAACCCGTGTCTGAGTCAGGACGCCGGTTTCGCGGCACAGCTGGAGAGGGCGGGCCTGGACCTGAACCGCGGTCTGGAACACATAGTGGACGCAGCCATGCGCAGCCGGAACGCGCCGCATACGGACAGGTCCACGCGGAAGGCGGCGTGATGTTCAGCATACGCCGCGTTTTCGATGATCTCCTGCCACGGGACGCACTGATCATAAGCCAGGTGCAGGACCTTTGGCGGGACCGCTTTCCGGCCGTGGACGAGCAGGAGGTGCGCCAGCTGCCGGAGCAGTTGCGTGATCCGCTCAAACATCGCTTCCGCAGCGTCCTCTTCGTGGCGGAATCGACAGGGCGTCTGGCCGGTTTCGCGCTCATGCTGCACGTTCCGGATGTGGGATTCTGCTGGCTCGATTACATCGCCGTGCTGGAGGGCGTGGCCGGCCGCGGCGTGGGCGCCGCGCTGTACGAACGCGTCCGGGAAGAGGCGCGCTTCCTCGGCGGTGTCGGTCTGTTCTGCGAATCGTTGCCGGCGGACGCGGCGTACTGCAAGGACCCGGACATCCGCAAGGAGAACCGCGCCAGACTGCGGTTCTACGAACGGCTCGGCGCGCGCATCGTGGTCGACACGGCCTACGAGACGCCGCTCATCGAGGAGTCCGCGCCGTGTCCTCCGCATCTGTTGTTCGATCCCCTTTCCGCCGCGGCCCCTCTCTCGCAAAACAACGCGAGACGCGTGGTCCAGGCCATTCTGGAGCGCAAGTACGGCGACCGCTGCCCGGAAGGATACATCGATCTGGTCGTGGATTCATTCAGGAGCGATCCGGTGGCGCTCGCCGAACCGCGCTACGCCAGGTCGGCGATGCATAACAACCTCAGGGTTTCGCCGCAGATCGTGCTCACGGTGAACGACCGCCATGATATCCATCACGTGCGCGAGCGCGGCTATGTGGAATCGCCCGCGCGCATAGACGCCATCCTCAGAAAGATCGAGCCCTCGGGCCTGTTCGCGCGCTTCCGCGTGCGCCAACACTCTTTGCGCCAGGCCACCGCCGTGCACGACGCCGGCATGGTGGGCTACTTTCGCGCCGTGTGCGCCAAACTGGGGGAGAAGGAGGCAGTCTATCCGTATGTTTTTCCCATCCGGAACCAAGCCAAGCCGCCCAAGGAACTGCCCCGTCGGGCCGGCTATTACGTCATCGACACGTTCACGCCGCTCAGTCGCAACGCTTTTCTCGCCGCGCGCCGGGCCGTGGACTGCGCCCTCACTGCGGCGGACGCCATCCTGGAAGGCGAGCGCCTGGGCTACGCCCTGGTCCGGCCGCCGGGCCACCATGCCGAACGCCGCGCCTTCGGTGGGTTCTGCTATCTGAATTCCACGGCCATCGCCGCGAACTACCTGGCCGAGTACGGCAAGGTCGCCGTGCTCGATGTGGATTACCACCACGGCAACGGCACGCAGGACATTTTTTACGAGCGTTCGGACGTGCTGACCATCTCTATTCATGGCCATCCCAACGGTGCGTATCCGTATTTTTCCGGTTTTGCCTCGGAACGCGGCGAGGGCCAGGGGCGCGGGTACAACGCCAATTTTCCCCTGCCGGACGGGGTGGACGGGGAGGCGTACCGGAAGGTGCTGGACAAGGCCTTGCGGCGCATCGTCCGGTTCAAGCCGCGCTTTTTGGTCGTCGCCCTCGGGCTGGACACGGCCAGGGGCGATCCAACCGGTACCTGGAGCCTCACCGCGGCGGACTTCGAGAAGAACGGCCGGACGCTCGGCCACCTCGGCCTGCCCACCCTTGTGGTGCAGGAGGGCGGCTATCGGACGGCGAGCCTGGGGAGCAACTGTCTCGCGTTTTTCCGGGGCCTGAGCGAAGGCCTGCGGGAACGGACCCGGAGCACGGAATCA
>JBMCLC010000106.1:0-6050 GCA_048614715.1 Oceanidesulfovibrio sp. | reverse complement strand
CCGGGGCAGAATCACCTACCGTCCGCGTTAGCGGGTCCGAACGCGCGGCGGGAGGAGTTGGCGGCTCTCCCACAGTCCTGACCGGCTCCCCTCGCATGCCGCGTCCCCTCCTCTCCACACGACTCCCGGTCGCCCTGGAAGACAGACACGTTTTTTCCACGTTTCTCCGTGTCCATGGCTGCACCGGGTGCGTGATTTCAAGGCCGCCGGCCTGTTCCGCTACGACGCGCCCACCCACTCGCTGGAAACGATCCACCACCGCGACATCCGGCACCTGACAGGCTCCCAGCCCCTTGTGGACACCGCCCGTGGCGGACTTCGATCGCATGGCCCGGGTGGAAGAGTCGCGAAAGCCCATCATCGCCGCGTTTTCCGTGGGCTGCATCTGCCAGAACGTGGCCCTCTACTGCGCTGCCAACGGCCTGGGCAGCGTGGTTCGGGACTGGATAGACCGCGAGACCAGACCGCCCCGATATTCCCCCGACACAAGCCGCTCATTGTCCACCAACACCCGTTTCATTTGCGATAGAATCTTCATAAACATCATCCGCCTGCATCTTTTCCGAACCGACTTGCCTGCAACAGCGGCCGACCCTGGCCGGCGGATTCATGACTATCGAGGAGGCGTCATGTCCCGTTCCGATCTTCCAGGAAAGATACATCGCTGCAAATGCTCGGGGAACCATTCGTCCGAGCGGAATACCTACGGCACCGGTTTTTCCCGCCGCCATTTCATCAAATCCATGGGCGCCGGCGCCATGGCCGCGGCCATGACCAGCGCCGCCGTCAATCATGCCGCCGCCCAGGACCAGGACGACGATCCGCCGGCTGACGTTCGGGGATTGGTCCCGGTCTCCATCGCCATAAACGGCCGAACCTACCGGCTGCTCGTGGAACCACGCTGGACCCTGCTCCATGTGATGCGCGAGGAACTGGGCATAACCGGCCCCAAGGAGGGCTGCGGCCGCGGTGAATGCGGCGCGTGCACCGTGCTATTGGACGGCGTGGCCCGCTACGCCTGCCTGACCCTGGCCGTGGAGGCCTCGGGCGCGAGCGTGGAAACCACAGAAGGCCTGCTCGGTCCTGACGAAGAGCTCGGCCCTGTCCAGCAAGCCTTTCTGGAGGAGGACGCCTACCAGTGCGGCTACTGTACGCCGGGCCAGGTAGTGGCCGCGGAAGGGCTGTTGCGCAAGAACCCGCAGCCCTCCCTGGACGAAATCCGCATCGGCATGAGCGGCAACCTCTGCCGGTGCGGCACGTACAACAACATTTTCAAGGCGGTGCAGAACGCCGCCAAGAAACGTGGGTAACCGCCAGGGAGGCCACTCATGAGCGCAAAGAAATCTGCACTCTACTACGAAGCGGATAATCCGTATCCGCAGGCCCCGGAACCCGGCCAGGAGCCGGCGCCCTGGTCCAACACCAATGTCGTGGGCGCGCGCAAGCCCCGCGTGGACGGCTACGAACGCATCAGCGGCGCGGCCGTCTTCCCGTCCGACGTCACCCTGCCGGACATGCTCTACGCCGCCCCCATCACGAGCCCGTATCCCAACGCGCAGCTCAAGAGCCTCGACATCTCCGAGGTCCGGGAAATGGAGGGCGTGCACGCCATCATCACGCCGGACTCGCCCGAGGCCGCTCTCACGTGGTCCTACGAGGACATGGAGGTGAGCCTGCTGGACCGCAACGCGCGGTACGAAGGATGGATCGTCGGGGCCGTGGCCGCAGATACGCCGTACAAGGCGCATGACGCCGTGCGGGCCATGAAACCCCAGTGGGAGGTCCTGCCCTTTGTCTCGGACGAACTCGAAGCGCTCAAATCCGGAGCGTCCAAGGTCCATCCCGGAGGCAACGTGGTGAAGGAGGAGGAATATGCGCGCGGCGACGTGGACGCCGGATTCTCCGAAGCCGATGCGGTCCTGGAGTTCGACCTCCGCACCCAGGCCCTGCTGCAAACGCCGGTGGAGCTCCACGGCTGCGTGGCCAATTGGGACGGCGACGAACTCACCGTGTGGGAGTCCACCCAGGGCGTCTTCGCCGTGCAGTCACGCATCGCCGAGGTCCTGTCCATGCCGCTGGCCAAGGTGCGGGTCATCGGCCACTACCTGGGCGGCGGCTTCGGCTCCAAACTGCGCACCTCCAAGTATTCCATCCTCGCCGCCCTGCTGGCCAAGCACGCCAAGCGGCCGGTCAAGTTCTTCCATACCAGGGAACACACCTTCCTGGACATGGGCAACCGCCCGGCCACATCCATGCGCCTGAAGGCCGGCGTAAAAAAGGACGGAACACTGACCGCCATGGACTTTTCCGGAATCGGCGCCTCCGGAGCCTACCCTGCCGGCGGCACCTCCCTCGTGGATTGGCAGATCAAGGACCTCTACACCTGCGCCAACGTGAGAACCAAGCTCACCGACGTCTACATCAACGCCGGGCCGGCCAGGCCCTTCCGCGCTCCTGGATACCCCCAGGGCAACTGGGCCATGGAGATCATGATGGACGCCCTGGCCCACGAAATAGGCATGGATCCTGTGGCGCTCCGGCTCAAGAGCATTCCCTCGTATTCCCAGGGCCGCGAGGGCCACCCGGAATACACCACGACCGGTCTGAAAGAATGCATCACCAAGGGCGCCGAGATCTTTGGCTGGGACGAGGCCAAAGAGCGCACCGCCGAACAAAAGGCGGACGCCACCCTGCGCCGCGGCGTGGGCATGGCCGCCTGCAACTGGTACGTGGGCGGCGGCTGGCCCCCCTCCACCGTTGTGGTCAAGCTCTTTGCCGACGGTTCAGTCAACCTCAACATGGGCGCATCGGACATCGGCACCGGCACCAAGACCATCATGGCCCTGGTAGTGGCCGAGGAAATGGGCGTGCACCAGGATTCCGTGCAGATTGAGAACGCCGATACGGGCACCACCCAGTATACACCGCCATCCGGCGGCTCCAAAACCGTACCGAGCGAATCGCCGGCCGTGCGCTTGGCCTGCGTTAAGGTGAAAGAGCAGCTTCTGGAGATGGCCGCCGAGGACCTGGGCCTCAGCCAGAAGGACCTCGTCTTCGCCGGCCGTTCCATACACGCTCAAGGCGATCCCTCCAAATCCGTGGACGTCACCGCGCTCAAGCGGCTTTCCTCGCAAAAGGTGGTCATAGGGATAGGCCACAAGAAGCCCAACCCCGAGAACAAGGTCGTTGTGCCGTTCGGCGCGCAGTTCTGCGAGGTGGAGGTGAACACCCTGACCGGCGAGGTCCGGCTGCTGCGATTCCTGGCCACGCATGAATCTGGCCGGGTCATGGACCGACTGACCTTCGACTGCCAGGTCGTGGGCGGCATCGCCATGGGCATAGGCCTGGGCACCACCGAAATGCGCGTGCTGGACCACAACAAGACCGGCAAGCTCTGCAACAAGAACTGGCACGACTACAAACTGCCCACTGCCCTGGACGTGGCGCCGGAAACCATCTCGGAACCCATCGATATGCCGGACGCCGAAGCCAACATCACCGGCGCCAAGGGGCTGGGCGAGCCGGTCACCGTTCCCACGGCCTCGGCCATAGCCAACGCCGTGTTCGACGCTGTGGGCGTGCGCATGCTGGAAACTCCGATCAATCCCTCGACCTTGGCGGCCAAGATCGCCGAGAAGGCCTAGCCGCAAGGAGCGATGCCATGTTCGCACCCTTTGAATACGCCCGGCCCAAGTCCGTCGCCGACGCCGTGGAGGCCCTCAGGACAGAGGGGGCGGTGGTCCACGGCGGTGGTTCCGACCTGCTCACCTGCCTGCGGGAGCACATCGTGGCGGCCGAGAAGCTCGTATCCCTCTCCTCCCTCGCGCAGGAGCTCTCCGGGGTGCGGGAAATGAATGGCGGCGGCCTGCGCATAGGCGCCATGACCACCATAACAGAGGTGGCGGAAAACGAGTTCGTGCGCTCGCGCTACCCGGGTCTGGCCCAGGCGGCCTCCGAGGTGGGCAGCCCGCAGTTGCGCAACCAGGGCACCATCGGCGGCAACATCTGCCAGAAGCCCCGCTGCTGGTACTACCGTGGCGATTTCGACTGCATTCGCAAGGGCGGTCCCGTCTGCTACGCTGTGGGCGGA
Source organism: Oceanidesulfovibrio sp. (assembly GCA_048614715.1). Lineage (GTDB taxonomy): Bacteria > Desulfobacterota > Desulfovibrionia > Desulfovibrionales > Desulfovibrionaceae > Oceanidesulfovibrio. Next base: position 1,960 of record JBMCLC010000106.1, on the reverse strand, counting down.
GAAAACCAGTTCCATTGCATCTTCGGGGGGCAGAACTGCTTCATCGTCCATCCCTCGGACACGGCCCCAGCGCTCGTGGCGCTGAACGCTTCCGTCACCATCATGGGTCCTGGCGGCAAGCGAACCGAGAAGATCGAGGACATCTTCGTCCTGCCCGAGGACGACCCCACCCGGGAGACGACCATCGAGCGCGACGAGTTCATCATCGCCGTGGAGATTCCAGCGCCGCCCAAGGGCCAGCGGTTCCACAACTCGTACCGCAAAGTCCGCGCCCGCCGTTCCTGGGACTTCGCCCTCTCCGGGCTGGCCCTGGCCCTGGGCATGGATGGCGACACAGTCGTGTCCGGCCGCGCCGTGTTCTCCGGCGCCGCGCCCATACCCTGGCGCTCCAATGAGCTGGAGCAGGCCATCACGGGCCGTCAACTCACGCCCAGCGTCATTGCCGACGCTGTGGAGGCGGCCATGGCCAATGCCGAGCCCATGTCCAAGAACGGCTTCAAGATACCGCTGTTCAAGGGAATGCTGCGCGAAGAGCTGGCAAAGGCCTCCGGGGCGACAGAATAGCGCACGCATCAATCGCAGACCATGGCGGCTCGCACTGGACCATGGCCGCCATGGTCGGTGGCGGCAGGGCAGAACGATTGATTTCCGCACGCCGTGCCCGCATGAAATACGCTCGGCCCTTCGCCCCGACTTCGGTCTGGTCGTTGAGCCCTCGCCTGCGTGGAAGAATAAACCCAGAGGCCAGAGGCGCGAGGCGCCGAACACCGGCGGAAGCAATTCCCGGCCGCTTTCGCCGCTGCCGGTCGTACAAAATCGAAATGGACGGAGAATGATGGACGCGATCCGCGCGGGATCAAAAAAAGAGACAAGCTCCCAACCGCACGCCGGCGCACCACGCGCCGTTCCCCCGCCGATCAGGAACTCGTCTATGATTTGCCTTTAAGCCTATTTTCTCTTTTTGCCAAGTATTTTTTTACCTCTCATTAAATAAATAGTCTGCAATCTTGGCGTATTAGAGAACTTTCACCCATCTCATAGCAACAACTTTGTAACAAACCCGGAGCAAGTTCACACAAACCTGTACAGCGTCTCCTTGAGGACGTCGAAGTACCCCAGATAATAGTACAGGATAACAGTGGAAACACCGGCGGCCAGAATGGAGAAGATGAGCGCGTTCATGGGCAGGCGGACCGCTTTCAGAAAGACTTCCAGGAACATGGCCACGATGAGCGAGGAGAGGAAACTCATGAGCCCGAGACCGCCGGCCACCGCGAGCTTGAGGTACTCGGCCCATGTCGCCGGGTCCGACAGCTCGGGGAAGAACTGGCGGATCACCTTGAGATAGTCGCCATCCTCGGTCAGACTGTTCTCGTGAAACACATACACATTGGCCGCCAGCAGCCCCGCCAGCACGAAAAACGCGAGCAGTCCGCGGATGAGGGACATCCTGAAAGCCCGCTTTTCCCGTCGGCGGTCCTCATCCAGCCACTCTTCCATGTCCAGAGCCACCACGCCCAGGGCCGATGCTTCCCGCTGCACGGAATCTTTGGCCGGCTGCTCCAACTGTATGGCTTCCAGGGCCTGGGCCCGGGCCTCGATGGTTTCCAAAAACGTTTCGATGCGCTGCCTCGTCTTCTTGTCCATAGAAACTCCACTGCGCTGAAATAACTTGCCGTATAGATACTTGACGTTGTATAGAATTCTTCTAGAGAAATTCGAATCTCACACGAGCACTGCATGAGCGAGCTTCCACAGCACGAGTCGTCGCCTGGTGTTACCCAGAAGCCAACGAGCGAAGCCAGCGCATCACGGATGGATACTGCCGCATCTTCCGTTTCGAAGAAACCCCTTTCCGAGCCGGCGAGCCTGGCGGGAGGCTGGTCCCGATCCATTTTCATGCCGCGCTCGCTCGCCAGCGTGGTCCAGCGGCTGAAGCGACGCTTGCCCGCCGGGCTCG
>JBMCLC010000105.1:0-6055 GCA_048614715.1 Oceanidesulfovibrio sp. | reverse complement strand
GGCCGAATGAGCCGGATGAGGGCGAAAAGACGGCCTGATCCAGGTCAGATTCTCAACTGCGGTGGGGCCAGAGGTTGATTGCGGCATTGCGCAGAGGTCTCGAACCTTGATCTGCGGCAAGGAAGGTTAGGAATGCCCGCCAAGTTAGGAATTAGGTTAGGAAAAGGAAAAGGGTTTCAGCTTAATATGCTGAAACCCTTTAGTTTTTTGTTGGCGGAGAGGGTGGGATTCGAACCCACGTATCGGCTACTAACCGATAACTCGATTTCGAGTCGAGCGCGTTACGGCCGGACTTCGCTACCTCTCCGCATTTCGGTGGGGAGGGGACGCCTCCCGTGTTTTAAGAGGGGTACTATAGGTGGTTAGGCGGCTGAACGCAAGTATTCATGCGTTGTTTATCGCGCTGCTGTTCATACCGTTCTGGAAACGGCGGCGGAGCCGCCGGGGTGCGCCGCTGAGCAACGCATGGCTGCCGGTAATCGGGGCCCATGAGTTCCTCAAGGCGCGAATCGTTCAGCGGGTCGCTCGCAGGGTTTCGCAGCAGATTCACCATCGGGCTTTGCAGCACGATGCAACATCGGTTTTTGCAACGGAATTCATCGCCGGGCCTTGAAGAACCGGCGTAGCAGGTCCGCGCATTCCTCGGCGAGCACGCCACTCGTCACTGCCATGTGGTGGTTGAGGAACGGCAGACCGGCGGCGTCCATGCAGGAGCCGGCGGCGCCTGTTTTCGGGTCGCTCGCGCCATACACTGGATGGCCGACCCGGGCGTGGATCATGGCGCCCATGCACATAATGCAGGGCTCCAGCGTGACCGCGAGGATGGAACCGGGCAGGCGATAGTTGCCCACGGCCAGGGCCGCTGCGCGCAAGGCTTCGATCTCGGCGTGGGCTGTGGGGTCGTGCGCGGAGATGGGGCGGTTGCGTCCCAGCGCGATGATGCGTCCCTCGGTGGAGAGCAGGACCGCGCCGATGGGCACCTCGTTCTCGGCCTCGGCGCGCACCGCCTGCTCCAGGGCCAGGCGCATGACGTCCTCCCAGGAGCAGAGGTCAGTTGATTCGGAAAACGGGAAAATGTCTGTCGCCATTGGTCCACGTGGGTGCGGCATCCGGAAGAGTGGACGCGCGCCGCGTTGCTAGGCGTCCCGCAGGTAGGCCACCGCGTTTTCAAATATCACGGTGCCCAGGGGCGGCAGGTCGTCCTGCTGGGTGCGGGCGCGGGTGTAGCGCGGGTGGTTGGTGGGGTCGTTGTAGGCCTCGGGGTGGGGCATGAGGCCGAGGATACGACCCGTGGGGTCGGTAAGGCCGGCTATGGCCGCGGGCGAGCCGTTGGGGTTGAAGGGGTACTCCTGGGTGGGCGCGCCAGAGAGCGGGTCCACGTAGCGCAGGGCCACGAGGTTGGCCTGCTCGATGCCGTTGAAGATGGCGTCCGAGGCGGCCACGACCTTGCCCTCGCCGTGGCGCACCGGGAATTCGAGGCGGTCGAGGCCCCGGGTGAAGATGCAGGGCGAGGTGGGCTCGGCCTTCAGGCTGACCCAGCGGTCTTCGAAGCGTGCGGAGTCGTTCACGGCCAGGCTCACCTGACGTTCCAGCCGCATGCCGTCCAGGCATGGCAGCAGTCCGAGTTTGACCAGGAGCTGGAAGCCGTTGCAGATTCCCAGAACGAGGCCGCCGTTGTCGAGCAGGGCGAGGAGCTGGTCCAGGATGCGCTCGCCCGCCACGGTGGCGTGCCGCCAGCGCAGGGCCGCGGCCTGGGCAGCGCCGAGGTCGTCGCCGTCCAGGAAGCCGCCGGGGAAGAGGCAGAAGTTGTAGCTGTCCACACGGACGCGGCCGGCGACGAGATCCGAGAAGTAGACGATGTCCACTTCGTCGGAGCCGGCGAGTCTGGCGGCGTGGGCGGTTTCCATTTCGCAGTTGGTGCCGTATCCGGTAATGACAATGACCTTGACGCGGGCCATGCTGTTCTCCGTTGGACGCTCGCGAAACCAAGAGGGACGCGGGCGGAAATTTGTGTTGACTCTAAGGTTCGTCTAGGCAAATTATAGAGTCCCGGAAAGCGTGAGTACGTCGCCGGCTTCGGCGGGATAGGCCCGCGGACGCTCCGGATCGACCGGTGCTCATGGACAAGAGTGTGGATCATCCTAGAACCACAACGCTTTTCCGGGCGAGGCTGAACATAGTGCGGCTGGCGATGGCCGTCAACAGCACAGGTCCCACCGCCATAACGCATTTCCGAGGAGGCACTGCCTCCTTTTTTGTTTCCAAACATCACGGGGCGGCGCTCCGGGGACGCCGCAGGACATCCGACACAGAGGGAGAATAGATGCGAACGAAATTCATTTTCATCACGGGAGGGGTCTTGTCCTCCCTTGGCAAAGGGCTCGCCGCCGCCTCCATCGGCGCGCTTCTTCAGACCCGCGGGCTCAAAGTCACGATCATGAAACTCGATCCGTACATCAACGTGGACCCCGGAACCATGAACCCCTTCCAGCACGGCGAGGTCTACGTGACCGAGGACGGCGCTGAGACCGATCTGGATCTGGGACACTACGAGCGCTATCTGGACGTGTTCATGTCCAAGGCCAACAACTGCACCTCCGGCTCCATCTACAACACCGTCATCACCAAGGAGCGTCGCGGCGACTACCTGGGCGGCACGGTGCAGGTCATCCCGCACGTGACCGACCAGATCAAGGAGTCCGTACTCGCACTGGCCAACGACGACCTGGACGTTGTTATTGTGGAGATCGGCGGCACGGTGGGAGACATCGAGGGCCTGCCGTTCCTGGAGGCCATCCGCCAGATGCGCGGCGACCTGGGCAAGGAGAACGTCCTCTACATCCATCTCACCCTCGTGCCGTACATCAAGACCGCCGGCGAACTGAAAACCAAGCCCACCCAGCACAGCGTCAAGGAGCTGCGGTCCATCGGCATCCAGCCGGACATCATTCTCTGCCGCGCCGAAGTGGACGTGGACGAGGGATTGCGCCGCAAGATCGCCCTGTTCTGCAACGTGGACGCGGACGCCGTGTTCGCGGCCGTGGACGTGAACAACATCTACGAGGTTCCGCTGAAGTTTTACGAAGAGGGCGTGGACCAGAAGATCGCGATCATGCTCAAGCTGCCGGCCAAGAATCCGCATCTGGAGCCGTGGACCCAGCTCGTGGACAAGCTTTCCAACCCCACGGGCAAGGTCTCCATAGGCATCGTGGGCAAGTATGTGGACCTCAAGGAGGCGTACAAGAGCCTGCACGAGGCCCTGGTGCATGGCGGCGTGGCCAACGGTGTGGCCGTGGAGCTGGTCTACGTGAACTCGGAGGATATCACGGAAACGAACGTGGCCTCCATGCTCAAGGGACTCAGCGGCATCCTGGTGCCCGGCGGTTTCGGCAACCGCGGCATCCCGGGCAAGCTTCAGGCCATTCGCCACGCCCGCGAGAAGAAGATACCCTTCTTCGGCATCTGCCTGGGCATGCAGTGCGCGGTCATCGAATTCGCACGACACGTCATGGGCGTGGCCGCCGACTCGCAGGAGTTCAATCCGGACACGGAGAATCCGTTCATCTATCTGATGACCGAGTGGTATGATTTCCGCCGCCAGGTCACGGAGAAGCGCGACGAGATGTCGGACAAGGGCGGCACCATGCGTCTTGGCGCATACCCGTGCGTGCTCAAGCAGGGCACCCGGGCTTACGAGGCGTACGGCACGGAAGAGATCAGCGAGCGCCACCGCCATCGCTATGAGTTCAACAAGGCCTACTTCGAAACGCTAGTGGAAAGCGGCATGGTGTTCTCGGGCCTCTCGCCGGACGAGACTCTGGTGGAGATCGTGGAGATACCGGACCATCCGTGGTTCCTGGGCTGCCAGTTCCACCCGGAGTTCAAGTCCAACCCCATGCGACCGCACCCGCTGTTCCGGGAGTTCATCAAGGCTGCCAAGGAACATAAGGGGTAGCCATGTTCGGACGTCATCGGAACGCCTGTCGGGGTGGAGTGTCGAGGGCGGAAATCGTTCGCCGCGCCAGGGCTGTCAAGCTCATTGTCTTCGACGTGGACGGCGTGCTCACGGACGGCGGACTCTACTACGACGCCGAAGGGCAGTACGCGAAACGGTTCGACGTGCAGGACGGTCTGGGCATCAAGGCGGCCCAGGCCGTGGGCCTGCATCTGGCCGTGATCACGGGGCTGGATTCCAAAGCCGTGTACAACCGGGTTTCCGAGCTGGAGATCGAGGATTACGTGGCCGGCCGGGTTGAAAAGGCTTCCGCATTCCTGGATATCTGCGAACGGCGCGAGGTCCTGCCGGAGGAAGCGGCTTACGTGGGCGACGACTGGGTGGACGCCGGCCCCATGCGTCTTGCTGGACTACCCATGGCCGTGTCCAACGCCCAGCCGGAAATCCTGCGACTGGCCGTGCATGTACTGGCCCGCCCCGGAGGCCGGGGCGCGGTGCGCGAAGCGATTCGCCTGGTGCTGTTGTGCCAGGGACGTCTGGGCGGGGAGCTGGAAAGCTGGCGCCGGGGCGAGGCCCTGGGGCGCGCCACATCCGGCGGCGAAAAAGACTGAGTCCATCGCGCCATCATCCTTGCCGTTCCGCATTTCATACCTATATGTAATTCTCTGCGCAGAATGTATGAAGCATTCTGCTCTCGCGGCTTCCGCCACGTGGCTTCGTTTTCTGCGAGGCCGAAAATAACTTCGAGCAACAAAATGCTAAATATTTGATGCTCTCAGTAATAATAACGCGCCGTAGGCCAGGGCCGGGAAAAGCGTTGCCACCATGCTTCATATGTGGCAGAACGTACGGCGTGTCAGCAACAACTATGCCGTCTTCAGTTTTCCCTGCAATGTTTGGGTGTTTTTTCACTTTTGTGAACCCCTTTTTTGGGGATGGGACACTCGTCTTCCGTCTGACGGAGGATGGGGTGTCCTCTCGGCATTCCAGAATCTGCAACCACATTCCGTACGGTGAAGGGCCGTAGTCGCCATGGGTCTGGAGCTCAGACAACAACTCAAGCTCAGTCAGCAGCTGGTCATGACGCCCCAGCTGCAGCAGGCCATCAAGCTGCTCCAGCTTTCTCGGCTCGAACTTCTGGACACCGTACAGCAAGAGCTCATGGAAAATCCCTTCCTGGAGGAAGGGGTAGAGGCCGAGGCCCTGGAGCAGGCGGAGCCAGTGAGCGAGGTGGTAACAACGCCCGCCAGCGAGCAGGAGCTGATGCGCAGCGCGGACTGGGAGGATTACCTGGGGGATTTCTCCTCCACCTCCAAGCAGGCCCACGCGCGGGAAGCGGACGCCGCCGAGATGCTCTCCTTCGAGTCGCGGGTTTCGGGCAAGCATTCGCTGGAAGGCCATCTCGAATGGCAGCTCAGGCTCTCCCGGCTCGATGAGAAACAGGTCGAGATCGGCCTGGCTGTGATCAACAACCTTGACTCGGCCGGATATCTCCAGGCCAGTGGCGAAGAGCTGGCGGCTCTGGTCGAGGCCGCGCCCGAGGATATCGAGGAGGTGGTCAAGACAATCCAGCTCTTCGACCCCGTGGGCGTGGCAGCGCGCACACCTTCCGAGTGTTTGCTGGTGCAGCTCAAAGCGTACGAGATAGATGATCCCGTGCTCGAGGAAATCGTGCGCGAACATCTGGAGGACCTGGAAAAAAAGCGCTACAAGCCGTTGTGCCGCAAGTTCCGGATCTCCATGGAGGAGCTCAAGGAGTATCTGGACCGGCTTACCGAGCTGGACCCCATGCCCGGAGCGAGTTTTGGCAGCGAGGAGCCGGTTTACGTCTCGCCGGACGTGCACGTGTACAAGTACGGCGACGATTTCGTGATTCTGCTCAACGAAGAGGGGTTGCCCAAGCTGGAGCTCAATTCCGCGTACATGAATTCCATGGAGCGCAGATCGTCCAAGGAGAAGGAGTATTTTCAGGACAAGATGCGCAGCGCCGTGTGGCTGATGAAGAGCCTGTACCAGCGTCAGCGCACCCTGTACAAGGTCACCGAAAGCGTGGTGAAGCACCAGCGCGATTTTTTCGAGCACGGCGTCACCCAACTCAAG
>JBMCLC010000104.1:0-6057 GCA_048614715.1 Oceanidesulfovibrio sp. | reverse complement strand
CTGTGGCTACGGGGCCGGCGAGATGATCGCCGAAGGCGTGCTGGCGGTCGAAATGGCCGCGCTGGCCAGTGACCTCAAGCTCAGCATTCATCCCCACCCGACGCTCAGCGAGACGGTGATGGAGGCGGCCGAACTGTTCTACGGTGCGGCCACCCACGTCTACCGCAGCAAGAAGGAAAGGAAGTCTTCATGATTCAGGCAGATGTGTTGCCGGGTCCGGCCGCGGAGCAGAGCATCATGCCCTTCATGGGGTCTTTGAAATGGCGTGGGTTGACAGGCACCGGCTTGGCCCATCCGAAGACGATGGGGCTGGGCAGCAGGGCCGTGAGCACGAAGACGAGGCTGCCCATGGCGTCCAGATGAGGCAGCGGGTTCAACGTCAGCCTGCCGGCCGCCTTGGCTGTGGGGTCGCCAAGACGATAGGCCACGTAGCCGTGCGCCACCTCGTGGCAGATGACCCCCAGGAAAAAGGGGATGATGGCGATTGCGACCGATTGGATCGCGGATGCAATGTCAGGCATGGGAAGGCAGGGCTACCACGAAGCCCCGATATGGGCAAGACAAACGCCCCGCCATGCTCGACGCTGGCGGGGCGAAGGTGCTTTTCGGAGTCGCGTCGGTTATTGTTGCGCCTTGGCCATGGCCAGGGCGACCTTGCTCTTGAGTTCGGAGAGGTCCACGGACTTCACCACGTAATAATCCGCGGAAACGGACTTCAGGTCATGCTGGAAGGAATCGTACGCCGTCGAAAGAATGACCGGAATGTCCGGATCCTTGTCCCGGATTTCCTGCAACAGGTCCAACCCGGAGCGGTTGGCGCCCAGCTTGATATCGAGAATAACGACCTGGGGCTTTTCCCGGGCTATGACATCGAGAATCTCTTCCTGGCCGTCGGAAGTTGCTATCACATACCCTTCACTCTCGAGCTCCTCGCGATACAGCATGCGAATATGCTTTTCGTCGTCGACAACCAGTACCTTTTTTTCCTCGGCCATGACCAAAGCTCCTTGTACCCATGTCCATATGTGCTTTGCGCAGACGCCGGAATCCCCGGCAGACGCCGTGGCGGCGGAACATCCTACAATGGAGACTATAGTAGAAGGCCGAAATGATGACAAGGCGTTTTCAGAATCACGTGCCACCACGGCCCAATTAATACCAGAGAACTATTGATTCGCGCGGCGTCAATGCGTATTATTTCTTTTTCATGACGCCCGACTCCCCCGGGCCGTGCCCAAAAGAGTGACGCATGGGAGATCATCTCGAAATCATGGATACTTTGGCCCGTCTGGGGGGCGATGTCGAGTTGCTCGGCGAACTCTATGTCGCGTTCAGCGCCGACGCCCCGACCAAGCTGGAAAAGCTTGACGGCGCCCTTGCCCGACGCGATCTCGTGGAAGCACGAAAGCAGGCCCATGCCCTCAAAGGCGCCGCCGCCGCCATCGGCGCGCTTTCTACGCGCACCCTGGCCGAGCGCATGGAAAAAACCGTGAACGAAATCTCCGCGGACGAGGCCGGCGTCCTGCAAGCCGACCTCGCCAACGAAGTCCATGCCGCGATAGACGCCATGGACCAAGCCCTGGAAGCAGCAAAGAAGTGACGGAAAACATAACCTCCCAGAATGTCGGCGCCACCATCACCATCCGCTACGAGCCCGACGGCGCCGAGCAGGTGATCCCCAAGCCGAACACCGTACTGCAGCTCCTGAACCGCCTGGGAGAACGAGCCGGCACCGTACTCGTCATCCGTGAGCCCACCAGGCCGCAGGACAAGGAAACGCGCCGCCTGCTCACACCGGACCTCCACCTGCGCAGCGGCGAAGTCATAACCTTGCGCCGGGTCATGTCTCTGGGTTAGCCTCAACCATCCGCAAAGAAACGCGTTGCGATCCGGCCCCGGCCTCGCCGCCGCGGCGCTGGATCAACCCGCTCAATACTCGACCAAGCCACTATGAAATGCAGCCGTTGCAAGGAGCCGGCCCAGCTCGCCCTGCCCAGCCACCACGCGGGCTTCTGCGAACCGTGCTTCCTCGAATTCTTCCGCCGCCAGCTCGAACGCGGCATCCGCAAGCAGAAACTCTTCGACCGTTCGGACGCCATCCTCCTCGCCATCTCCGGCGGCAAGGATTCCCTGGCCCTGGCCCGTGAGCTCAAGGCCCTGGAATACAACGTCACCGGCCTGCACGTGGACCTGGGCATTCCGGACTCTTCACCCAAGGCCCGCGCCGTGGTGGAGGCCTTCTGCGCCAGCCACGACGTGCCCCTCGAGGTGGTCTCCCTGGAGCAGGAAGGCATCCCCATCCCCGAGGTCAAGCGGCGCATCCGCCGCCCGGTCTGCTCCGTATGCGGCAAGGTGAAGCGCTACTATTTCAACAAACTCGCCAGGGACCGCGGGTTCACCGTGCTGGCCACCGGCCACAACCTGGACGATGAAGTGGCCCGGCTCTTCGCCAACACCCTGCGCTGGGACGCAGCCTACCTCTCGGACCAGGGACCCCTCCTGCCGGCCGAAGACGGCTTCGCGCGAAAGGTCAAGCCCTTGTGGCGGCTCTCCGAGTACGAGACCGCAGCCTACGGCTTCTTTACGGGCATCGAATACCACATGGCTCCCTGCCCCTATTCCGAGGGCGCGAGCTTCACCCGCCACAAAAAGCTGCTCGCCGATCTGGAGGACACCTCCCCCGGCCAGAAGCTCTCCTTCTATCAGAGATTTCTGGAATCCGGTCGGCCGGCCTTCGCCGCCAGCGAGGCGGAGCACGGCGTGGAGCTCTCGCCCTGCACCAGATGCGGCTACCCCACCAGCGCCGAGACCTGCGGGGTGTGCCGCGTGCGCGACGCCCTGGGCCCACCGGAGGCCGCGGCGTGAACACATCGCCCGCGGTGAGCGTGCTGCTCCCCGTGCGCAACGCCGCCGCCACCCTGGAGCGGGCCATACGGAGTCTGTGCGGCCAGACCCTGGCGGACATCGAAATCATCGCCGTGGACGACGGCTCCTCGGATGAAACGCCGGACATCCTGCGCCGCCTGGCAGCCAACGACGCGCGCATCACCGTGGAGACAACGCCGCCCCGCGGCCTGGTGCCCGCGCTGAACCGCGGACTTCAGCTGTGCCGCGCCGACCTTGTGGCGCGCATGGACGGCGACGACCTCTGCCATCCGGACCGGCTCCTCAAACAAAAGCGCCTGCTCGATACCCGTCCCGACCTGGGCGTTGCCGGCTGCCTTGTCCGGTTCGGCGGCAACGCTGAGGCCGCGGCCGGCTACGCCTACCATGTGGACTGGTGCAACCGCCACGTCGCGGAGCAGGATATCGCCCTGCATCGCTTCCAGGAGTCGCCCCTCCCCCACCCCTCCGTCATGTTCCGAGCGTCCGTTATTCTGGACGCCGGTGGCTACCGCGACGGCGCCTTCCCCGAAGACTACGAGCTCTGGCTGCGGCTCATGGACCGCGGCGTGCGCATCGCCAAGGTTCCGGAGTATCTGCTCACCTGGAACGACCCGCCGGAGCGCCTCTCGCGCGTGGACCCTCGCTACGACATGGACGCCTTCTACGCGGTCAAGGCGCGCTACCTGGCCCGCTGGCTGGAGCGGGAAAACCCGTTCCACCCCAACGTCACCATTATTGGCGCGGGCCGGGTGAGCCGTAAACGGGCCCACTTGCTCGAGGACCACGGCGCGTCCATCGAGGCGTACGTGGATATCGACCCCCGCAAGGTGGGCAAGACCGTGCACGGCCGTCCGGTCATCCACCGCGACGAGTTGGGCGGCCCGGGATCGCGCTTCGCCGTGTCCTACGTGGCCAGCCGGGGCGCGGCCGCCGAGATCGAAGAATTCCTCCAGTCACGGGGCTGGGCCGCCGGCCGCGATTATATGTTTGCTGCCTGATTTTTAACGAGAGCTTCGCCCACGAGCACCCACCAGGGGGGAGCAGAGTCCCTCGCTCACAATACGCCTGCAAGCAACTTGCACCGCAACTTGCCCTATCTGCGGATTGTTATGACAACCGGTTCCGCATCCGGTGTGTCCCAGGTGATTGTCACCGCGCCGTGCTCGGCCGTGGTGTACACCGGGACATGCAGCCGGCGCATGGCGTTCACGAACTGCTCGCTCGGCAGGCGCCACTGATTGAGCCGGCCTACGCTCGCCACGGCCAGACGCGGATTCACCGCACGGTAGAAGTCCGCGTCCACGCTGTATTTTCCTCCATGGTGCGGCGCCACCAGTACCTGGGCGGACAAGTCCTGCCCGGACTCCACCATGGCCCGCACGGCCTTGGCCTCCACGTCGCCGGGCATGAGGGCCAGCGGCCGGCCGCGCCACACCAGACGCAGCGCCAGGGAGGAGTCGTTGCTCGAGGATCCGGCGTCGAACTCCCGATCCGGATGCACCGCCTCCAGGGTCAACCCCTCTGTCAATTCAATGATGTCTCCGGCATACACGACGCGGACCGGCAACTCGCGGTCGGTAAGGATGGCTGCGAGGCGTTCGCGCTCCTGCCGGGAGGAAACCGGCGCACCGTTGCGCACGAATCCGCCCACGCGGAACTCCGAGAGCGGGTGGAGCAGTCCTTTCAGATGATCCGAGTCCCCGTGGCTCATGATGGCCAGCTCGAGCCGTGGTAACCGGTTGCGTGTGAGGTGCGGCGAAACGACGTGCTCGCCCGCGTCGAAGAAATCGGACCAGAACCCGCCGCCGTCGAACAGCGCGCGCACGCCTCCCGGACCTTCGATGAGCAGGGATTGGCCCTGCCCCACGTCGAGCACGGTGAGGGACACGACCCTGGACCGCGTCGCTTCCACGCCAGCCAACACGGGCGGTCCGACCATGAGCAGCAGTCCGGCGCAGGCCAGGATCTGCCAGCCCCGAGGCAGGCGATTCCTGCCGGAACGTCGTCTTTCCAGCCAGAGCAATGCGACCAGGAGAACGATCCACCACCCGACCCAGGACGGCCATGTAGGCCGGAGCACGGCCGTATCCGGAAACGCGCCGAGCCCATCCAGCCAGGCCAGCCCCGCCAGCTTCGCGTCCAGGATCGAGGCCCCCAGGTCCAGCACGCACTCGGCAGCGTACTGCGCCCAGGTCCACGACCATGGCAGCGTTGCCAATGCGAGGCCGACCACAAGCACCGGCATGACCAACACGCCCAGCAGCGGCAGCCATATCACATTGGCCAGCGGATTGACCGGCACGTCGCCGAAGAACCAGATGCGGATCGGCATGGTGGCCAGGTGCACGGCTATGGTGACAAGGAAAAAGCCGAGGAGATAGCGGCCCGAGCGCATGGGCCACGACATGGCGCGCGGTGGCTGCGCGCCGTTGTCCCGCCTCGCCTGTCCCGGCAGGAACGGCAGGATGCACGCGATGCCGGCCACGCTCGCCGCGGAGAGCACGAGCCGCAAATCCGTGACCGAAAGCGGCGAGACAAGGCAGATCACGGCGAGGGCGAGGAGCAGGCCGTCCAGAACCACGGAACGCCGGCCCATCCACAACAGCGCGCCGAAGAACAAAAACATGACGGCGGCGCGGACCAGCGATGGCGATCCGCCGCCAAGCCAGACATAGACCACGGCGAGCACGCAGGCCAGCAGCGCGGCGAGACGCGGCCGCGGCAGGGACAGATAGACGCCCGGCCGCGCGACACCGGCAAGCCAGGCGAGCATCGCGCCGATGAGCGCCATGCAGGCCACGTGCAGCCCGGACAAGGCCACGGTATGTCGCAAGTCCGCCCGGCCCATGAGTTCCATGGTAGGGGCGTCCAGAAAATAGCGCTCTCCCAGGAGCAGCGCCGCGGCCATGGCGCCGCCGGGCGACACTATCGTCCTGCGCGCCGGATTTTCGGCATCGGATGCGGCTATTGGCTCGGCATCGCCGCGGGCTATGAGATGGCGAAAAACCTTTTCCCGCACTGCGAGCCGCGTTTCCCACAGCGCTTCGCCCCGCGAGAGCAGTCTCGCTTCGGGCCGCAGGCCCACGGCGTAAGTCGTGTACGCCACGCCCTTGTTGCGCCAGTATGTCTCGTAGCCGTCACCATCCGGATTGTTGGCGAAACCTGCCAGGG
>JBMCLC010000103.1:0-6059 GCA_048614715.1 Oceanidesulfovibrio sp. | reverse complement strand
CAACGCGGCCGCGGCGGAACCGGGCCAGGCCGTCCTCGTCCATGGCGGTCAGGTCCTGCCCGGCCACCATCAGCTTCCCGGAGGTCGGCTTCTCCAAACCGGACATGACCATGAGCATGGTTGTCTTGCCGGAGCCGGATGGTCCGGCAACGCTCACCGTCTCGCCGGCGGCTATGGACAGGGACACGCCGCGCAGCACGTTGACCGGTCCGCTGCCCCCCTGTAACATCAAGTGGATATCATCCATTAGAATCATGGGTCCGGTCCTGGCCGGCGCCTCTATGGAGTGCTGCATGTCGTCACCATTCGTACGGTTTTCTTCACCATGTCGGAAACACAGGGGCCAGCGCCGAGTCTACCTTGTTTTGGCCCTCGTGCAAGCGGTGTTTCTTTGTATCGCGCCGTGCGCTTTGTCCCAAACGAACCAAACCAAAGAGACGAACGCCATGGGCGATCCCTTGACCATACTCGCTTTCGGCGACAGCCTGACCGCCGGCTACGGGCTGGACCAGGGCATGGCCGTGCCCGACCTGCTCGAAGACATGCTGCGGGACAACGGCTACAACGTGACCATCATCAACGCCGGAGTCTCCGGCGACACCACCACCGGCGGCCTTGCGCGCCTGCCCTGGGCCCTGGAGCAGAATCCGGACGCCGCCATACTCGAGCTCGGGGCCAACGACGGCCTGCGCGGCGAAGATCCACAGACAATGGAAGAAAATCTCGGCGCCATGCTCCAAATGTTCCAGGAACGCGCCATACCGGTCCTGTTCACAGGCATGAAGGCCATGCCCAACCTGGGCGCGCAGTACGAAGAGGAGTTCAGCGCCGTCTTCCCCCGGCTCGCCGAACGATACGACGTCCTGTTCTACCCCGTCTATCTCAAAGGCGTGGCCGGAAAACCGGAACTCAACCAGCCGGACGGCATCCACCCCAATGAGGAAGGCGCCAGCCGCATTGCCCACAACCTCTATCCCCATGTGGTCGAACTCGTGGAAAAAACCCGTCGTCAGCAGGAGGCCGGGTAGCGCCTCTGGTTCCTGTATGCAGCGGCATGGGCATTGGCGAGAGCGCTCGCTCCGGGCTTCTTCTGTTAGAAGACATGCTCATCGCGCCCCGACATGAAACGGTGTTTTCCTCTGGCAGAGGGGCGGCGCACGCGTCTCTCATGACCGGGAATCAAACCCGACCCGAAGAAGAAGAGCCGGTCCTCAATGGGTGTCGATGATGTCGGCCACCCGCGCCACGAGGAACCGGATGCCGAATCGTTCGGCCAGGGCGTCTGCCTTGGTTTGGGCGCGTGTGTGCTGCTGCGTCCTGTAGGCTATCTTGCATGCCGTCCGGCCGTGGAAGCCCTTCGGGTCCATGAGCACGTGGATGTCGCCGACCTGCGCGCGCCGGGTGGGTGTCGCCGGCTTGACGAATCTGTGGAAAGCCACGTCCGACGTGAAGTGGTAATCGGTCTCGTTGCCTGTGGCGTAGAGTTTTTCGTACAGCGTTATCACGTAGCCGCTCATGCGGTAGGGTCGATGCGGGTCCTGCCGGGCGCGGTCGCGGTCCATCAGCTCGGTCAGAATGCCGGAGCCGCCGGCGTAGAAAAAACGGTCCGGGCCGACGACGGCCCCGTCGAAAGGGGACACGGCGTGTTCGGGCGCATCTTCCCGCTGGCTTTTCTTGGCGGAGGCGGGGCCTTCCTTGAGGTCGATGATGAATTCCGGCTCATCGAGCCAGGCCTCGAGGTGTGCGTTGAGGATGGCGGCGTAGCCGCGTTTCATGGTGAAGTCCTCGGCCTTGCGGAACTCGCGCCAGTTTTGGGCCATGAGCTTTTCGATAAAGGGGAGTTCGCGATTCTTCCTGGGAACTCGGGGGTCTGGAATGGTGCGGGCCATGCGGTGCATCCTCCGTAGCCTGCCGAGGGGGCGGGCAGAGGGTCAGAACAGGGCGATGTGCGAGCCGACGGGGCTGTTGCCTGTGGTGCGGCCGGGGCATCTCTAGCCGTTCGATGCGTCCAGCAGTTCCAGAGACCGCGTGACGGCGTAGGCGATGACGTCTTCGCAAAGACCGGCCCACTTGCCCTCCTCGCGGAAGGCGGCGAGGCCGTCCGGCGTGGAGATGTCGTGACCGGCGATCGCAAGGCAGTCGCGGCCGCCGAACTGTTCGCAAAAATCCTCTACCAGTTCTTCAATGGCGGCGTAGCATGGCTCCAGCGATTCGGCGGGCGATGTCCGGCCCAGGCCGCAGCCCAGGGCGAGTATAGCGCCGGAGAGCGCGCCGCACTGGCCGCGGGTGCGCGACACGCCGCTGCAGAAGCCCGTGGCCAGGGCTGTGGGGTTGGGGATATCCCACCCCATGGCGCGGACCAGGGACCCGAAGACGCTTTCCGCGCACAGGTACTTGTCCCGCGCCATGCACCGGGCGTGGTCGGCTGCGTCCTGTATGCGATGGATTCGGGTCTGGTCGTCGGGCAGCGTCGTGGTCATGTGAGTTCCAGGGTCTGGTCTAGACGATTTCGGAATCGTCGTCGTTCTCGCTGAGGATAACGAGCACCCCGCCGTTTTGGCCCCGTTGCAGGGTGATGTCCAGTCCCAGTTCCGAGGCCATGCGCCGGGCCCTGGTCAGGCCCATGCCCACGCCGTCAGGTTTTGTGGTGAAGAACGGGTCGAAGACGAATGGCAGGAAGTCCGGATCGATGCCGGGACCCGTGTCGGCCACTTCGTAGCGCACTCCGTTTTCCACACCTGCGCCGATGTACACCTCGCCCGGGTTCGAGTCCGGTTTCCGGATCGAAGCCACGGCGTCCAGCGCGTTGGTCGCGAGTTCGGCGAGCATGCTCGTGGTGAGGTCCACGTCGACGGTCACGGCCGTTTCCTCCACGTCGATGATCAGCGGGATGGCGCTCCATTTTTCCGGTCCTTGCTTCAGCACCATGTCCACGGCCCGGGCAACGAGCTCCTTAAGCAGGATGCGCCGCGGCTGGGAGGGGTGGATGGCGTTGAACGAGGCCACGGCGCGGACTATGGATTCAAGCCGCACGGTTTCTTCGAGGATGCCGTCCAGATATTCGCACAGGCTGTCGTTGCCGGATTTGCGCATTGCGATGCGGGCGAAGCCGGCGATGGCCATGGCAGGGTTGCGCAGTTGGTGGGCCACGGCGTCGGAGAGCTGGGTCAGGCTCCGGGTCCGCTGCTGCTCCATGGCGTGGCGTTCCTCCAGGTAGCGTCGCTGGCGTTCGTGCATGGCGTATATGTGCGTGACGTCGGTCATGGAGAGGAGGATGCCGAATATCTTGCTGTACTCCACCAGCAGGGAGGTTGTGAGGGAAAGACGCAGGCGGACGCCGTTGTTCAGGGTGTATCCGGCTTCCAGCGGCGGGCGTCTGCCTTCCTGGTGGTTGTGCGCGTCATTCATGTACGCGCGATATGCGATATGATCGTCGATGCCAGGCAGAAGCTCGTCCCAGAGTCTTCCCTTGAAGTCCTCGTCGCGGCTGAATCCGAACAGGTCGCGGGCGCGCTGGTTGCATGCGTAGGCGTAGCCGTCCGTATTGAAGATGACGACGCTTTCCGGATAGCCGTCGAGCAGGTCCTGAAAGTACGCGGATTTGACGAAAGGGAGCATGGCGAATACCCCGCTGCTACGCCGTCTCAGGACCCGAGGCGTCTCGCGGTTCGGCGGGTTCTGCTGCGTCCTTTTTGTGGGGGAGGGCAAAGAGCGGACGTGCGTGGAAGGCGCGGATGTGCTGCATGGGATAGAATATTGCTTCACCTTCCATGCTTATGGCGAGCAAATCCTTCTGCTCCAACACCTCATACCCGAGGGACTGGATGGTGCGGCGGCCGCCGTCCAAAAAGTCGATCTCCACCTCGAACCCTGCGGGCTTGGCGTCCTCGGGCTTGCGGGCCATGGCGCGCGCCGCTTCTTCCTCCATGAGCCGAATCCACTGTCGGCGGACGACGCGGCGGTTATCCATGGAGTCGTGCTCGGGACACAGGCCGATCTTCTGGCGGTCCGGCGCAGGCGGAATGCCGTAGATCCATCCGGCGGATGCGTCTTTGCCGCAAACATGACAGGGGACCATGGAGAAACCTCGTTGGCTTCACGCTCGCTGGAGATAACCTCGCGCAGGCGGCTGGAAGCTGGTGTACGATAGCCGAAGCGTAATCGTGTTGCAAAGCCGGATATGCGAGGGGGAGCCATCGTTGTTCAGCGCGAGGTCCTGACGTTATGGAGCTTCCTCAGGTCATGGCGTTTTTCGAACTGGGGGCCGGCGAGACAGCCTCGAAGACTTCGCCTTCGGAGTCGCGCAGAAATCGTTCGATGTTGGCGATGTCCATGGGCTTGGCGAAGAGGTAGCCCTGGGCGTGGGTGCAGCCCATGGCGTGCAGGGCGTCCTTCTGGAACGCAGTTTCGATGCCCTCGGCAACGACGCCCATATCCATCGATTCCGCCAGCGCCAGGATGGTGCGGACTATGGAGTTCTTGCCGGTGCGTTCGGTGAAGTGCTTTTCGCGCATGGAGCGCACGAAGGCCTGGTCGATCTTGAGCGTGTCGAACGGGTAGTTGTGCAGGGAACTTAAGGAGGAGTATCCGGTGCCGAAATCGTCGATGGCGATGTGCACGCCGAGTTCCTTCATCTGGTGCAAAATGCCGCGGGTGCGCGCCGGATCCTCCATGACCAGGCTTTCGGTGACCTCCAGGCACAGGGACCGGGCCGGAACGTTGGTCGCGGCGAGGACGGTCTCCACCGTTTCGGCCATGCGCTTGTTGCGGAACTGGCGGGCGGAGAGATTCACGCTCATGGTCAGGTTGCCGGCGTCGCCGATGATGGTCGAGAGGTGCGCCAGCGCCTGGCACGCGGTGCGCAACGCCCATTCGCCCAGCGGTACTATGATGCCTGTTTCCTCGGCCACCGGAATGAACTCCAAGGGGGGCACCATGCCGCGCCGGGGGTGGTTCCAGCGCATCAGCGCCTCGAACCCGGTGATGCGCATTGAGGGCAGGTGGATGATGGGCTGGTAGTGCAGGGCGAACTCGTCCCGCTCCAGCGCATGTCGCATGTCGGTTTCCAGCTTCAGGGTCTGCACGGCCTGGGTGTGCATCTGGGAATGAAAGACCTTGTAGCCTTCGTCCGTGGTGCCCTTGGCGCGGTGCATGGCGGTTTCGGCGTCGCGTATTATCTGTTCCGGTTCGGTGTAGGTGTCCGTGTAGTAGGCGATGCCGATGGACGCGGAGGTGAAGACCTCCATGGAATCGATGACGTGGGGTTCGCTGAGGGCGTCCTTGATGCGCTCGGCCACGCGAATGGCCTCTATCTCGTCCTCCATGTCGTCCAGGAGCACGATGAAGTCGTCGCCGCCGAGCCGGGCCATGGTGTCCACCTTGCGCAGACAGGAGGACACGCGGCGGGCGAGGGACTGGAGGAGCTTGTCGCCCACGGTGTGGCCGAGGCTTTCGTTGATGATCTTGAAGCGGTCCAGGTCCACGAAAAGGACGCCGAAGCGATAGGTTTCGTGGCGCTGTACGCGGGCTATGGCATGGTTGAGCCGGTCCATGAACAATGCGCGGTTGGGCAGGCGGGTCAGCGGATCGAGGAAGACGTGGCGCTGAAGTTCTTCCTCGAAGGACTTGCGCTGGGTGATGTCGTGGGCGTTGACCACGAAGCCGCCCACCGACTCGTCGTTGAGCAGGTTGGCCACCTGGGCCTCCAGCACGACCCATACGCCGTCGTTGCGCTTGCGGCGCATCTCGAAGGCGGCGCTGTCCAGGCCGGTGCGCACCATGCTGGAGAAGCGCTCCTTCACCAGGGCGGCGTCCACCGGGTGGATGGAGCTGAAGAAGTTCTCGGCGCTGCCGTCGCTTTCCGGGCGTCGGGAGAACGGGGCGGCCGAAGGGCTCTCGAAAATAACGCGGCCTTCTGGCTCAACCACGCTGATGATGTCGCGCGCGTTCTGAATGAGTGCGGTGTAAAACCGCTGCTTGCTCATGACCTCTTTCTGGGCGCTCTTGAGCCTCGTTATCTCACGCGCCACCATGAGCATGGAGGAGTTGGTCAGGGAAGA
>JBMCLC010000102.1:0-6069 GCA_048614715.1 Oceanidesulfovibrio sp. | reverse complement strand
CAGCGTCCCGGGACGAAAATACCATGCGCCAGAATCTCATAGCTCTCGAACTCCAGGTCCTGTACGAAATCAGCCGCGTCATCGGCGAAACGCTCGACCTCGAGGAAACCATCGGCGTCATCCTGCGTATTCTGAGCGATGAGCTTTCCATGAAGCGGGCCACGGTGACCCTGCAGGACGACCAGACCGAAAAGCTGCTCATCCGCGCATCCCACGGCCTCACGGAGGAAGAGGTGATGCGCGGGGTCTACAATCTGGACGAGGGGGTCACGGGCCGCATCTTCCGCACGGCCAAGCCCTTTGTGGTGCCGGACATCGCCAAGGAGCCGCTCTTTCTGGACAAGACCAAATCCCGCCGGTTCGAGAAGGACAAGGTCTCGTTCATCGGCGTGCCCATCATGCTGCACGGCCATCCCATCGGCGTGCTCAACGTGGACCGGCTTTTCGGTCCGGAAGTCTCCTTCGAGGAGGACATCCGCTTCCTCACAATCGTGGCCACACTCATCTCTCAGGTGGTGAACATCCAGCGCCAGGTCCGCGCACGGGAGGAGAACCTGCGGCTGGAGAACGTGAGCCTCAAGGCCAAGCTCTCCAAGAACTACCAGCGGTTCTTCATCGTGGGCAAAAGCCGGCCCATGGCGCGGGTGCTCCAGCTTATCGAGAAGGTCGCACCCACCAAGGCCACAGTCCTGCTGCTCGGCGAGTCGGGCACGGGCAAGTCGCTCATCGCGCGGATCATGCACGAGCTCTCGGACCGCTCCAACCATACCTTCACCATGGTCAACTGCGCCTCGCTGCCGGAAACGCTGCTCGAAAGCGAGCTCTTTGGACACGAGAAGGGCGCGTTCACCGGCGCCACGGACGCCAAGGCCGGGCGCTTCGAGGAGGCAAGCAAGGGCACTGTGTTCCTGGACGAGATAGGCGAGATACCCATGAACGTGCAGGTCAAGCTCCTGCGTTTCCTGCAGGACAGGGAGTTCGAGCGTCTCGGCTCCACCAAGACCCGCAAGGTGGATGTGCGCATCGTGGCGGCCACGAACAAGAATCTGGAGGCGGAGGTCGCCGCCGGAAGATTCCGCGAGGACCTGTATTACAGGCTCAACGTGTTTCCCATCCTGGTGCCGCCCCTGCGGGAGCGCAAGGAGGATATCCCGGCCCTGCTCAACCATTTCCTGGACAAGCTCTCCAAGGAGTATGACCGCCGGCTGCGCCTGACCTCCAAGGCGCTGGACGCCATGGTGCGCTACGACTGGCCGGGCAACGTGCGGGAGATGGAGAACCTCATGGAGCGCTTGTCCATCATGACGGACGGCGACACCATCGAGCTGGGCGACATCCCGTCCTTTTTCTTTCACATGACGGACACGCCAATTCAGCGGCCGCCGGAGCTGGCCTCGCTGGAGGACATCGAGAAGCACGAGATCATCGCCGCGCTGGAGCGCAACGGCTGGGTGCAGTCCCGGGCCGCGCGCGAGCTCAACATCACGCTCAGGCAGATAGGCTACCGCATAAAGAAGTTTAGTCTGGAGAGGATGGTGGCCGAGCGCCGGGGTCGGTGATAGGGCATCGTTAATTCAAATCGCTGTGCCCCTGGAGGAAGCGAGTGCTGCACGACACCATGAAAAAACCGGTGTGTGTTTTTCATTGCCGTTGCCGGTGCGGGCGGCGCTGAAGCGAACGAGGTACAAGGGCTGCGTAAGATTGTGAGCCATGGGGTCACTGGCGTCCTCGTCGTGCAATCGGATACCGGAGAGCTCTTTGTTTCAGACGTTGCGCTGGCCATTACCGGGTTCATTCCGGCCTCCACATTCAAGATGCTCCACGCCCTTGTCGCGCTGGGTTCCTGCATTATCGCCGATACGCACGAACGCATCGCACGGGATGGCGGAGATCGAAAATACGCGCCCTGAACCAGGTTCAGACCCTTGTAAGCGCGCTGAAGAACTCGACCATCTGGGTGTTTCAGTCCTTCTCGCGGTCCATTGGCAATGAACGAATGCAGCGCTATCTGGATATATGGTCGGGTATGGCAACAGGGATCCCGGTGGGTCCATTGACTCGTTCTGGCCGGACGGCGCACTGCGCATCAGCTCCTTGGAGCAGGTCGCTTTTGCCGAACGACTGTATTCCTCAGACCTTCCGTTTTCCGAGGAACACATGGATATCGTCAGGGAGTGCCTGCTTCTGGAGAAAAGCGACAGTGGGTCGTTGTACGGCAAGATTGGTGGACCCAACGCGTGACACCGCAAATCAGCCGGCTCATCGGTTGGTACGAGGCGCGAGGGCGGGTCTGGTTCTACGCAACGTCTCAGGAAATACACCAGAAAAGGCACGGCAAGCTGCGTCTGGAGCTGACCAGGGAAGCCCTCAGGCATGTTGGCGCGATGCAGTAACCGTGCAGACAAATGGATGTTTTTTTGACGCACATTGTGAAAGCCGGAAGAGGCCAGACCACTTCTTGAGAATATCGACACATAGTTGACCGATAGTTTCGTTTGATTCGACACCCTTTCCATGTATCACCATAGATAAACGCATGGGAGGAGAACGATGCCCATCTATCGTCGCAAAAGAGGCAGCGACGTATGGCACTGGAGCCCGAGCTGCCCGCACTGGCCCACATCGGACTTCGAGGAGTTCGTCATCCGCGGCCGTCCGCCGTCTGGCCTGCTGGACAAAGAGTGCCAGCGCGCCGAGCGGAACAAGCAACGGCGCGGCGGTCAAGGGCCGGCCCTTGCCTGAATTGTAAAACTTACACTATTGTAGCACATTCCTTCGGTTTTGTAAGCCTCTGATCCAAGACCGCACCTGTTGAAGCCCCGTTTTTTCGGGGCTTTTTCTTTTTTAAACAGGATGTTGTGGTATGCCTTCCGCATTTGGCACGCGCCTTGCCCTTTGCAGATCACCCTCAGGTTGCGTTTGAGAAAAACCGCGACATCAAACCCATGGGAGGACGCCTCATGAGAAAGATCGCAATTTACGGCAAGGGCGGCATCGGAAAATCCACCACCACGCAGAACACCGTGGCCGGTCTGGCGGAAATGGGCAAGAAGGTCATGGTCGTGGGCTGCGACCCAAAGGCCGACTCCACCCGCCTGCTCCTGCACGGCCTCAACCAGCAGACCGTTCTCGACACCCTGCGCGAGGAGGGCGAGGATGTGGAGCTCGAGGATATCGTCAAGGAAGGCTACGGCGGCACCATGTGCACCGAGTCCGGCGGACCCGAGCCCGGCGTGGGCTGCGCCGGCCGCGGCATCATCACTTCCATCAACCTGCTCGAGCAGCTCGGCGCCTACAAGGAAGACAAGGAGCTCGACTACGTTTTCTACGACGTCCTCGGCGACGTTGTCTGCGGCGGTTTCGCCATGCCCATCCGCGAAGGCAAGGCCCAGGAGATCTATATCGTGGTCTCCGGCGAGATGATGGCCATGTATGCGGCCAACAACATCTGCAAGGGCATCGTGAAGTACGCGGACGCAGGCGGCGTGCGCCTGGGCGGCCTCATCTGCAACAGCCGTAACGTGGACAACGAGCAGGCCATGATCGTGGAGCTCGCCAAGCGTCTCGGCACCCAGATGATCCATTTCGTGCCCCGCGAGAATCAGGTGCAGCGCGCGGAGATCAACCGCCAGACCGTCATCGACTTCTCACCGGAGCACCCCCAGGCGGACGAGTACAGGGCCCTGGCCAAGAAGATCGACGAGAACGAGATGTTCGTTGTGCCTTTGCCTCTGGCCATCGAGGAGCTCGAGCAGCTGCTCATCGACTTCGGCATCGCCAACTAGGAACCGCGGACCCCACCGCAGAGCACAGGATTTCAAGGAGAGAACACATGTTCAGCATGGTCAGGGCCGTGGTTCGGCCAGAGAAAGACAACGATGTATTGGCGGCGCTCATGGATGCGGGATTCCCCGCGGTGACCAAGTTCTCGGTCGCCGGACGAGGCAAGCAGCGCGGCATCAAGATAGGCGAGATCACCTACGACGAAATCCCCAAGACGCTGCTCATGTGCGTCATTTCCGAGGGCGACAAGGACTTTGTGGTGAAGACCATCATGGAGGCGGCGCGCACCGGCGAGAAGGGCGCCTTCGGCGACGGCAAGATATTCATCACCCCGGTGGAGGAAGTCTACACCATCTCCTCCGGAATTAAGGAGACCGCTCCCGGAGAGGTCGAGGAGGTTTCCTAATCATGAAGGAGATCATGGCGGTTATCCGCATGAACATGGTGAACCAGACCAAGAAGGCCCTCTCGGACAACGGCGTGGACGCCTTCTTCGCCCGCGAGGCAACGGGCCGGGGCAAGGGGTTGGTCAGCCGCGACATCCTCGAGGGCGCCGAAAAGGGCCATGAGGAAGCAGTGGCACTGCTGGGCGACAAGGGCCGGCTCTACCCCAAGCGGGTGCTCACCGTCGTCGTTCCGGACGAGCAGGTGGACACCGTGGTCAAGACCATCATGAAGGTGAACATCACGGGCAAGCCCGGCGACGGCAAGATATTCGTCATGCCTGTGGCGGACTCCGTACGGGTCCGCACCGGTGAGTCCGGCGATGCCTCCATCGCCTAGCGTGCACAGAAGACGAAGGAAGAAAAAGGTCACACCATGGCTACGAAGAACAAGCTGGTGAACATCACCAATCAGGACTTGAACGACCTGAAGGAGGAGCTTCTCAAGAAGTATCCGCCCAAGGTCGCCAGAAAGCGGGCCAAGCAGTTCATGATCAACGAGGCCACGGACGGCAACCCGCCGGAGATCCAGGCCAACGTGCGGACGATCCCGGGAATCATCACCATGCGCGGCTGCACCTACGCGGGCTGCAAGGGCGTTATTCTGGGTCCCACCCGCGACATCGTGAACATCACACACGGGCCCATCGGCTGCGGTTTCTACTCCTGGCTCACACGCCGGAACCAGACCTCGCCCCAGGGCGACGACGACTGGAACTTCATGCCCTACGCCTTTTCCACGGACATGAGCGAGAACGACATCGTGTTCGGCGGCGAGAAGAAGCTCAAGGCAGCCATCATGGAGGCGTATGAGCTCTTCAAGCCCAAGGCCATCGCGATCTTCGCCACCTGTCCCGTGGGACTCATCGGCGACGACATCCACTCCGTGGCTCGCGAGGCCAAGAAGGAGCTGAACGAGAAGGGTGTGGACATCAACATCTTCGGCTTCTCCTGCGAGGGCTACAAGGGCGTGTCCCAGTCCGCCGGCCACCACATCGCCAACAACCAGCTCTTCAAGCACATCATCGGCGAGAAGGACGAGAAGGACGGCACCTTCCGCATCAACCTGCTCGGGGAGTACAGTATCGGCGGCGACGCCTTTGTGATCGAGGACCTGTTCGAGCGCTGCGGCATCGACCTGGTGGCCACGTTTTCGGGCAACTCCTCCTACGACCAGTTCGCCAGGTCGCACAACGCCGACCTGAACGCGGTCATGTGCCACCGGTCCATCAACTACGTGGCCGAGATGATGGAGAAGAAGTACGGCATCCCCTGGGTCAAGGTGAACTTCATCGGGGCCGGGGCCACGGCCAAATCACTCAGGAAGATCGCCCAGTACTTCGACGACAAGGGGCTCATGGAGCGGGTGGAATCGGTCATTGCCGAGGAGATGCCCGCCGTGGAAGCCGCCCGGGCAGAGGTCAGGCCCCGCACCGAGGGCAAGACGGCCATGCTCTTCGTGGGAGGCTCCCGGGCCCACTCCTATCAGGAGCTGTTCAGGGAGATCGGCATGAAGCCGCTTGCCGCAGGCTACGAGTTCGCCCACCGCGACGACTACGAAGGACGAAGGGTGTTGCCTTCGGTCAAGGTGGACGCGGACTCGCGCAACATCGAGGAGCTCGAGGTCGAGGCTGATCCTAAAAAGTACAATCCGCGCAAAAGCGAGGAGGAGCTGGCGGCCCTCAAGGAAAAGGGGGTCACCTTCTCCGAGTACGACGGAATGATGCCGGAGATGGAGAAGAACACCCTGACCATCGACGACCTCAACCAGTTCGAGGCCGACCGGCTCATCGAGCTCTACAAGCCCGACCTGTTCTGCGCCGGCATCAAGGAGAAGTTCAGC
>JBMCLC010000101.1:0-6101 GCA_048614715.1 Oceanidesulfovibrio sp. | reverse complement strand
ATCGCGAAGCCCTCCGTGGGCAGCGGCGCCTGCTTGCCCCGGGAACGGTATATCTTCCAGCGCGATTCGTACGTGCTGAAGAGGTTGGTGTATGCGCCTATGGTTTCGCTTGCGCCGAGAAACAGGAAGCCGTTCGGGCTGAGACAGAAGTTGAAATGGTGAAAAACCCGCTTCTGCAAAGGCATCTGTAGGTATATCAACAGATTCCGGCATGTCACCAGATCCATCTTGTTGAAGGGCGGATCGCGGAACACGTTATGCTGGGCGAAAATGACCATCTCTCGCAGCTGGTTGACCACCTGGCAGCGGTCCCCCTTGCGGATGAAATAGCGCTGCATCTGCTCGCGGCTCAGGTCCGCGGCGATGCTTTCGGGATAGTGACCGGCGCTGGCCACCTCCAGTGAGTCTGTATCCACATCGGTGGCGAATATCTTAACCTCGTTGCGCCTGTCGTGCGTGCTCTTGTATTCCATGAACAGCATCGCCAGGGAGTAGGCCTCCTCGCCGGTGGCGCAGCCGGCCACCCAGACGCGTATCGCATCGTCCGGCCCCTTCATGCGGAAAATCTCCGGGATGACCCGGTCGCGAATGATCTCGTATGCTTCCGGGTCCCGGAAAAAGCGGGTGACGCAGATGAGGAATTCCTTGAACAGCTGGTCCTGCTCCGCGAAATTCTGCTGGAAATATTCGATGTAGTCTTCGAGCTTCGCAATCTGTGTAACGCCCAGGCGCCGCTCTATACGGCGCATCAGGGTGTTTTGCTTGTACAGGGTGAAGTCCACGCCGTGGCGGGCCAGCAGGATCTGGTAGACCTTGTCTACACGGCCGCCTTCGACGCGAAGCGCCGGCGCGGCTCCCCCGCTCGGCAGGGAGCTCGGATGGGTCACATACTTGGCCAGCTCCTGCGGCATGGACTCCGGCCGCAGCACATAGTCCGCCAGGCCCGTGGCCAGGGCGTTGCCCGGCATGCCGTCGAACTTGGCGCTTTGAATGTCCTGGACCATGACGATGCCGCCGTGCTCCTTGACGGCGCGTACGCCGCGGGTGCCGTCGCTGCCCGTGCCGGAAAGGACGATTGCCACGGCGTTCTGGCCCACAGACTCGGCCAGGGAGTTGAAGAAGATGTCGATGGGGTAGTTGGGATAACGGTCCGGATTCTTCTCGAACAGGCTCAGCCGGCCGTTGAAGATGGTCATGAGCTTGCGCGGTGGAATAAGATACACCGTGTCGGGCTCGACCTCCATGCCGTCCTCGGCCTGGACGACCGGGATGGCGGAGTGCTTGGACAAGAGCTCGACCA
The DNA here is from genome assembly GCA_048614715.1 of Oceanidesulfovibrio sp. GTDB lineage: Bacteria > Desulfobacterota > Desulfovibrionia > Desulfovibrionales > Desulfovibrionaceae > Oceanidesulfovibrio. The sequence goes on along the minus strand of JBMCLC010000101.1, from coordinate 4,801 downwards.
TAAGGCTCTTGTAGTCCGGCGCCAGATGCTGCACGACCACGTAAGCCGCGCCCACGCCCCTGGGAACGTTCTTGAAAAAGAGCTCCAGCGCCTCGAACCCGCCAGCGGAAGCCCCCAGGCCGACGACAGGGAATCCGGAACGGGCGTCCTCCGGGTCGGATGCAGGCGCTGGCCCGTCCTCGGCGGACTCTTCGTCCGGCTCCACAGGTATGGCGCGCGCAGCCTCCGCAAGGAACCCGGTTTCTCGCGTTTCCTTTTCCTCGGTATCCTCGCGCGGGGCATTCACATCCGCAGCACGTGGATGTTCATCGGAATCATGTGTATGCATCAGGTACGTCTCAGGCAGGTTTCGGGTTTCTCATTGGGTAACACAAACCTCTGCCAATACAAAGAGCAATTCTGTGACGTTCTTGCCAAAAAATTTGAAGGTATGGGTATGGACATCCAACTTATTCCACTCGTGGACAACACGTCTTCGGCCCTGGGGCTCCCCGGGGAACATGGGCTTTCACTTGCCGTGCGCCTTAACGACGGCTCCCTCTGGCTGTGGGACACCGGCGCGAGCGACCTTGCCGCGCGCAACGCCCGGGCGCTCAAGGTCGACATCTCCAAAGCCCGCGGCCTCGCCTTGAGCCACGGCCACTACGACCACACGAACGGCATCGAGGCTTTTCTGGAAGCGGGCTTCTCCGGCCCTGTTCACGCCCATCCGGAAAGCGTGGCTCCCTGCTGGTCCATACGGCCGGACAGACCCGTCAGATTCATAGGCTGGAATAATCCGGAGGCCGTGCGCCCGATGCTGCGGCCCGTGCGCGGCGTCCGGGTGCTGGCGGCGGATGCCCAGGGGAACCCGCTGCTGACCATGGTCACCGATATCGCGCGGCTGCCGGGCAATGCCCAGCACGTCGGGGGTTTCTTCTGCGACGAACAGGGAGCCGCGCCCCACCACGTGCCGGACGACGCCTGCCTCGTATTGCACACGCCGCAGGGACGTGTGCTCGTGCTGGGCTGCTGCCACAGCGGCCTGGCCAACACCCTGGCGGCAGCCGACACAGCCACGGCGCACGAGGCCGACACCGGGTTCGCCTGCGTTCTCGGCGGGCTGCACCTGATGGACGTGTGCGAGGAAGACGATGCACGGCTCCGCCAGACCCTGGATGCGCTCGCACGCCACCATGTTTGAAGCGTGCGTTACGGCCATTGCACGGGAGCTCTGGCGGCCGGCTTCATGGCGGCGTCGTACACGGGAGATATCGAGCCGCTGTGTGTAGGGCAGGAGATCAGCTTCGAATAGATCGCAGGCGGAGAGCTTTCGAAAAATTGCCGGGCGCGATTGCAGCCCGCTCGTTTGGCGCTGTAGAGGGCTTTGTCGGCAGCATCCAGAACGCGCTCCGCAATATTCCCGGACCAGTGCGGCATAGGCTCGGCTACTCCGGCGCTCAACGTGATGCGGACGTCCTGATCCAGAACCATGCCGTCGGCGCTCCGCACCTCGAAGTTATGATTATCTTATGATATCCAGCAACGCAACGGCGGCGTCCTGGCGCTGTCGGCTTCGATACCGGGCAGGATAACCGCGAACTCCTCTCCGCCATACCGTGCAGGATTAAAGGGCGAGTTGCCCATGTAGGATAATACCTCGCTGTATTCCTTGAGCTTGTTGGCGAAAGTCATTATCACTTGGTCGCCAATGCGGTGGCCGTAATTGTCGTTGAAGCGTTGGAAGTGGTCGATGTCGAGAAGCATCAGCAAAAAGGTCACGCCAGAAGTGTTCCGGGAAAGACAGGCCTCGGCCCAGTTCTTATATTTTATATGAATGATGGCACGCCATTCTAACGTGATTATATATTCCATCCCATTCGAAACATTCGTTGCTCCGTGACCGGACAGACTCTATCGGTTGCACCCGATTCTTCCTACCGCACAAAAAACGCGGCGTCTGCTGGTGTGCAGGCGCCGCGTCGGCAACAGACTGTAGAAGGCCCGAATCAGCTTTCGTAGTAGGAACGCAGGGTCTGACTGCGCACCGGATGGCGCAGCTTGCGCAGTGCCTTGGCCTCGATCTGCCGGATACGCTCGCGGGTGACGTTGAAGAGCTTGCCCACCTCTTCCAGGGTGTGGTCGCTCTTTTCGCCGATGCCGAAACGTTTGCGCAGAACCTGCTCCTCGCGGGGGGTGAGGTCGGCCAGCACGCTGGCGATCTGCTCGCCCAGCTTGGTGTTGACCACTTCCTCGGCAGGAGCCACGGCCTTCTTGTCCTCGATGAAATCGCCCAGGCTGGAGTCTTCCTCGTCGCCGATGGGCGTCTCCAGGGAAATGGGCTCCTTGGCGATCTTCAAGACTTTCTTGACCTTCTCCAGCGGGTAGTCCATGCGCTCGGCAATCTCTTCCGGAGTGGGGTCGCGGCCCAGCTCCTGCACCAGGTAACGGGACGTGCGGATGAGCTTGTTGATGGTCTCTATCATGTGCACGGGAATCCGGATGGTGCGGGCCTGGTCGGCGATGGCGCGGGTGATGGCCTGGCGAATCCACCACGTGGCGTAGGTGGAGAACTTGTAGCCGCGCTGGTACTCGAACTTGTCCACGGCCTTCATCAGGCCGATGTTGCCTTCCTGGATGAGGTCCAGGAACTGCAGGCCGCGGTTCGTGTACTTCTTGGCAATGGAGACCACGAGGCGCAGGTTGGAGCGAATGAGCTCCTGCTTGGCCCGGGAGGCGGCCAGGGCGCCGCGGCGGATGCGCCAGAGCACTTCTTCCAGATCGTGCACGTTGTGGCAGCACTTGTCCTGCAGCCGGGCCAGGATTTCCATCTTGCCGGAAATCATTTCCTTGAAAGAGAGAAGCTCTTCCACCGTCATGCCCATCTCGTCCGCTGCGGCCACGGGGTTCACCTCGCGCTCGTCCAGAGCGCGGAACAATTCACGAATTTCGGCCTGGGTCTTGCCCACGGACAGGATATAGGCGGACAGATCGCGTTGGCAGTTGTGCATCTGGCGCACGTAGTCGTCCACCGTCTCGATGATGCGGTCGATGAGGGTCTTTTCCAGCTTGATGTCGCGCAGCCGGGTGACGACATCTTCCTTGAAGTTGACGACTTCCATCTGCACGCCGTAGACACGGCGGTCCAGCCGGGCGCAGTCGTCCAGCTTTAGATATATCTTCCTCTTTTTCTTGTAGAAAGTCTTGATCTCATCGAGCAGGAAGATGACGCGGGAACGCTGGTTCATCTCGTCCTCGCTGGGGTCGTCTTCCTCGATGGTCTTGACCACGTCCTTGAGCTTGATGCGGTTGTTCTTGAGGTCCTCGCCCACGGTGATGAGCTCTTCGATGGCGACCGGGACCTCCACCAGAGCGTAGAGCACTTCCATCTCGCCGTTCTCGATCTTCTTGGCGATGTGAACCTCGCCCTCGCGGTCCAGCAGCGGCACCGCGCCCATCTCGCGCAGATACATGCGCACCGGGTCCGTGGAGCGCGAGGAGTAGTCCGCGGCGTCGTCGTCATCAGTAAGCGAAAGCTCGCTGGACCCGCTGTCTTCGTCGCTGTCGCTGGTCAGCCCGAGCTTTTTTCCGTCCTTTTCCGAGTCCACTATGGCGATATCCATCTGCTCGAATATCCCCATGATCTCTTCGATCTGCTCGGGTGTGTTGATCTCCGAGGGCAGTGCCTTGCTCACCTCGTCAAAGGTGAGAAAGCCGGACTCCTTGCCCTTGCTGATCAGGGTCTTGATCTGCTGGATTTCCCTCAGATTATTGGCCATCATTCCTCCCTGTGCCTAACGTCTGTTGCAAGGCGCGCAAATCCTCCATGGGATCGTGCGCGCCGTGGCCGGCGTGTTCGCGCAGCCGCTCCTGGATTTCCCGGCGTTTGGCCTGCTCGGCCATGGTCTTGAGGCTCTCGAGCACCTCGTCCAGTAGCGACTGTTCGTCCGCCGCGAGATGTTCCCGCTCCATACGGCATTCCGTGAAAAAGCGCTTCTCCCCTTCGTCCAGATACGCGGAGACTCCCTCGGGACCAAAGTCGATCAACTTTTCCCAAAGGGAGCGCCCCCGGCTGGTGGCGAAGGCGCGGTCCGCCCCCCGTTCGCACAGCAGGGGCACGTACTGGGGAAAGCAGAGCGCGAAACGGAGCAGCTGCCGTTCACGCATGGCTTGTCCGGACGTGTGGGCCGGAACTCCGTTCGGGAGGCTCGTTTTCTTGCCTCCCCGCTTCTCGCTGTGCGAGGCGAGGGCAGGCCGTAGCGCCTCCTCGGAGAGTCCGAGGCCGTTCATTATCCGGGGCGCGTAAAACGCCGCGAGCTCGGGATCACTCAAATTGTTCACAAACTGTATCGCCCATTGCACGATTTCCTTAGGGGAACGATCGCGCCGAATGGTGTCCATACAATATTCCAGGCCGTCGGGCGCGGCGTTGCGCACCGCCTCGAAAGCCTCTGTGCCCTGCTGCTGCAGCAGGCTGTCCACGTCCTCTCCGTCCGGCAGAATAAGCACGCGGCACTTGAGCCCGGCGGACATGAGCATCTCCGAACTGCGCAACGCGGCCTGCCGGCCGGCGCGGTCGCCGTCGAATATGCATTCCACCAGAGAACAGAAACCCGAAAGCCGGCGGATCTGGTCCGGCGTAAGCGCCGTGCCCAGAACTCCGCAAGCGTTATCGTAGCCGTACTGGTGCAGGGTGAGCACGTCCATGTACCCTTCTGTGATCAGCGCCGTGCGCGAGACCGAGATGGCCCGCCGCGCCACGTTGAGCCCGAAGAGGTGCTCCCCCTTCTTGTAGATGGGCGAGTCGCTGCTGTTCAGATAC
>JBMCLC010000100.1:0-6123 GCA_048614715.1 Oceanidesulfovibrio sp. | reverse complement strand
TCCTCAAAAAAAAATGCCCCCGTAACACATTCTCAATATTGCCACTTTATTTTGAGTCGCCCAAGCGCCCATCGATACAGGCTGCAGAAGACGGAATCGCCCGGAGCCAGCGCGGGGTCCGGCCGGTCAGAATATCCACACACGGTTCATCACCGACATGTGATGCGACCGCGCCGAGGAACGGTTTCCGAAAACAGGAATGCGCACGCATTCGCACGACAGACCATGAGCACGACGCCGCCACCCACAGCCGGGGCCAATCCGGTCCCCATCAGCGACCTTGTAGAGCCCGCGTACGCGGTTTCGCCGGACACCATTATCCGGGACATAAAGCCGGCGCTGGAGGGGGACGATCCGGTGAGCTGTCTCGTGGTGGTCAAGGACAAGCGCCCCCTCGGCCTCGTCATGTCCATCCACTTGGATCGCGCCCTGAGCCAGCAGTACGGCGTCGCCCTCTTCTACAAAAAACCCATAGCCCAGATCATGGACACAGCGCCCCTCGTGGTATCCCTGGCCGCTCCCGTGGAATCCGCGGCCTCCCAGGCCATGAGCAGGCCGGCGCGGAACATCTACGACCACCTCATCGTGGTGGACGAAGCCGGCCTCTACCAGGGCATCGTCTCTGTTCAGGAGATGCTCATCACCCTGTCCTCCATGCAGCAGCGCCGCACCCTGCAGATGATGGAGGTCATGGACAAGCTCAGGAGCGAAGTGGTCGAGAGAAAGCGCGCACAGCAGGACCTGCTCAAATCCAAGAAGACCACGGAGTACATGAACCGCAAGCTCCGCTTGGCCTACGAGCGTCTGCAGGAAGTGGACAAGATGAAGACGGACTTCCTTTCCACCGTGTCCCATGAGCTGCGCACCCCGCTCACCTCGGTTCTGGGCTTTGCGGAGATGGTCCACCAGAAGCTGCGCGACACCATCATTCCCCTGCTGCCCGAGGACAACGCCAAGGCCATGCGCGCGGCCAAGTCCGTGGACCGCAACGTGGGCATCATCCACATGGAGAGCCAGCGCCTCACCGAACTCATCAACGACGTGCTCGATATCGCCAAGATGGAGGCCGGCCGCATAGAATGGAAGAGCGAGCCGATGGACGTGGCGAGTATCGTGCGGCAGGCCGCCGACGCCACGAACTCCCTGTTCGCCAAGAGCGGTCTGCCCCTCGAGATCGACGTGGAGGACGAGATCCCCAGCCTCATCGGCGATCCGCACCGGCTCATGCAGGTGGTCATCAACCTGCTGTCCAACGCCGTGAAATTCACCAAGCAAGGACGTATAACCTGCCGCGCCTATCTAGAGGGAGAGCGCGTGCGAGTAGACGTGACGGACACCGGCGTGGGCATTGCGCCGGACGATCTGGACAAAGTCTTCGAGAAGTTCAAGCAGGTTGGCGACACACTCACGGACAAGCCCACGGGCACCGGGCTCGGCCTGTCCATCTGCAAACAGATCGTGGAGCGCCACGGCGGCGAGATATGGGTGGAATCCATCCCCGGACTGGGCTCCACCTTTTCCTTCACCGTGCCTACCGCGCCGCCCAGGGAACGCAAGCGCTCCCTGAATCTCGCCCCCCTGCTCCAGCGCATCAAGGCGCACAGCGAGTTGTCCGAAACGGCAGGCACACAGGTGCGGCCCACCGTGCTCGTGGTGGACGACGACGACTCCATCCGCGAGTATCTCTCCCAGTTGCTCACAGACCAGGGCTACGACGTGGACACGGCCGTGGACGGCATGGACGCGCTCAAGCGCGTTTCCGCCAAGCCGCCGGACATCATCGTGCTCGACATCATGATGCCCAACATGGACGGCATGGAGACCGCCCGCCGGCTCAAGGAGAATCCGGAAACCGCCTCCTTGCCCATCATCATCCTGACCATCGAGGGCGACCCCGAGGAGGGCTTTCGCCTGGGCGTGGACCGGTTCTTCACCAAGCCTCTGGTGCGCAAGGAGTTTCTCTCAGACCTCGCGACCCTCACCCGCAAGGACGGTTCCAGAACGGTGCTCATCGTGGAAACCACCCCGGCCCGGGCCGGCGCCCTCAGCGAGGTCATCGGCCAGCACGGCTACAATGTGGAGGAAGCGTACTCGGCCGACGAGGCCCTGGAAAAGGCCGAGCTCCTGCGGCCCGGCGTAGTGGTGGCCAACGCCGAGCTCGCCAGGTCCAGCGACCTGCCCCGGCGCATCCGCTACGATCTGGGGATGGAGACAGCCTATATCGTGCTCGTGGGCGAGAAGAAAAGACACAAGGAGCCCGCAGCGACATGAGCGCCATGCTGCTGGAAAAAATGCTGCGCCGCGAGGATCTCGCCCGGCTGCTCAATGAGACAGCCCGGATTATGGGGCTGGAGGCCGTGGTGCTGGACGCGCGGGATCGTCCCATTTTCGGGTCGGCCGGATATCTCGACAAGAACGACGGCTCGCATCCCGTGACCCTGGACGGCGAGTTTCTGGGCACGGTGCTGGCCGGCCCCGGTTCCAAGCCGCTGGCCGACATCCTTTGCTACGCCGCCCGGCGCGAGCGAGAGCGCAAGGCCCTTTCCCAGGACTGCCTGGGCCGCATGAACGAGATAACCCTGCTCCACGAACTGTCCGGCAAACTGTGCCACGCCGGCGACCCGAAAGAGCTGAGCCGGATGATCATGGAAGCGACCCGCCGCCTGCTGGGCGCAGAACTCGTGACCCTCTACCTGCTCGAACACATGACCGGCCCCGGGTATGTCACCTACGCCACCAACGGCGACGCCTCGCGCAAGCTGCACGCGGGCCTGTCCCCGGTGGTGGACAAGGTCGTGGCCAACCGCAAACCGGAGATCGTCAACAACCTCGCCGTCGATTCCCGCTTCGAGGGACACCCCACAGGCGCCCTGGCCTGCGCGCCCCTCATGCGCAGCGGCACGGCCCTGGGCGCGCTGTTGCTGCGCACATCCGCCCCCCGCGAATTCTCCTCGCAGGACCTCTCGCACCTCGCCACCCTCGCCAACCTGTCCTCCATGGCGCTGGAAGGCGTGCTGACCAAACTCCGCCTCAGCGCCATGGGTCCGAATCTCAAACAGGCCGCGGCCGCTCTCCAGCGTCTGGCCGCGGACATCCCCTCCGGCCGCTGACCCGGCCGCATTCGGAGTAGCGTATGCAGGCGAAGCAAGTTCTGCTCATAGAAAGGGATCGGATCCAGCAAAAGGTCATATCCAACCTCCTTTCGGTCGGCGGCCACGATGCCGTGGTCCTGAACGGAGACCGCGATCGCCTGCAGGGCATAGTGGCCCACGAGCGAATAGACGTGGTGCTGGCCGACTGGGGTCTGCTGAACGACAGCGGCCAGGCCCTGCTCAACGACCTCAAAACCCTGGGGGTGAACAACACGATTCCCCTCGTCGTCATGCTGCCGGAACTGCGCCGGGGCGAAGCCGAGCTCGCGCTGCAGTCCGGCCTTGAACATTGCGTGAACCGGCCGTTCGGCAGCGAGGCCCTGGACGAGATCATCCGACAGGTCTCCGACGGCGGCGCGGACGCCGGCCAGAACCATCCAGGGAAGCTTTCACCGGAGGAAGCAGCCTACCCGCGCTCCATGCATGAGTTCCTGCGCTCCAAGTCGCCCTATACGCCGCAACGCTCCGCGGACCAGATAGCCCGCTCCCTGTTCATCAAGGGCAAGACGGCGCTCCAGGCCAAGGACTACGCCCAGGCCACCTCCCAGTTCGCCGCCGCGGTCAAGGTCCGCCCCCTGTTCCCGGACGCGTACAAAGGGATGGCCATGGCCTTCCAGGGCTCGCGGGACATGAAACTGTTCCGCCAGTACCTGCTCAAGACCGTGGAGGCATACCTGCGGCTCGGCCAGCCGGACAAGGCGGCCACGTTCTTCGAGATCGTCCGCAGGCACTTCCCGTCGGCGCCCAACATATTCAAGCGGTACGGCGACCATCTGCGCCAGGCAGGCAAGCTCGACGAGGCTCTGGAAACCTACCACCTCGCGGAACGGCTCTTTCCCGCCGATGTGGACGTGCCCCTGACCCTGGCCGAGATATATCAGCAGAGCGGGCGCAACGAAGAAGCCGTGGAAAGCGTGACCCGGGTGCTGGAGCAGGACCGAGACGACATCCGCGCCGGCGAGTTGTACATGACCCTGACCGGCAGGCAGTGGCAGGAGTTCTCCGAGGCCGGCGCGGTCTACGCACCCATGGAGGAGGACGACGATCTGGAGGTCGTGGACTACGAAAGCCTGGAGGAGGCCCAGGCCAGGGACGCCCAGGCCTTCGAGGAGGGCGAGGTCGTCGAGATAGAGATGCTCGAGGACAACTACTCCGGACCCGTGCGCACCCTGGAGAACCCCACCCTGCTCATCGTGGACGACGAGCCACACATCCGCATGCTGCTGGAAGAAGCCCTGGAAGAGCTGGAGGACGAGGGCGTGCGCATCCTCGTGGCCGAGGACGGCGAGCAGGGGCTGGAAACCATCTCCCGCGAGCGGCCGGACCTCGTGTTCCTCGACGTAATGATGCCCAAGATGAACGGCTTCGACGTATGCGCCGCCGTCAAAAAGCATCTCGCCATCGAGAACGTCTTCATCGTCATGCTCACGGCCAAGGGCCAGGAGTTCGACAAGGTCAAAGGCCGCGAAGCCGGCACCGACATCTACATGACCAAACCGTTCAGCCCCATGGAAGTGCTCGCCCTGGCGCGCAAGATTCTGGGATTGAAATAGAAATTTCCCTCGACAGAAACCGACAGGTTCCTTTTCCAGAAAAGCCCTCGGCTTCCAAGGACCCTGATTCTCAAGCTCCCCGCAAGGGAGCATCGCCCACTGAACCTATTCAGGGGTTACGGGAACAGCGTTTCCCGGCCGCCGGAAACATATCCCATACGAATCAATCATCAAGTGGGGCCAGCTCGTCCAGCAGGGATTCGGTAAGGTCGTACATGACCGCGCCATGGTCGTAGCCAGCAAGGTGCAGCAGGCCGTGGCACATGAACCGGGCCAACGTGCGCGCGGCGCCTTCGCCGTACAGAAAGCCCTCCCGCGCCACAGCGTCCATGGAAACGGCCAGCGAGCCGAGACAGGACGCGTCCTCTTCCCCATCGGGCTCCATGTTGCAGTCCCGCGCTGCCACGTCGGGGCCATGGCGGTCTTCATCATCGTCCGCCTGGGCGGGGAAGCTCAACACGTTGGTGGGGCCGGTCAGGCCCAGGTGCTGGCGGTTGAGCCGTTCGATCTCGCGGTCGCCGGCCAAGAGGATGTGGACGTCCGCCTTGGCAAGGCCGATGCCGTTGAGCATGGCCTGGGCGAGCCGCGCTGTCTCGGCGCGGGATACGCCCACACAGCGCGCCACGCCGGATACGCGCTCTACGGTGATCATTGCTTGGAACCGGACCGCCGTCTGGGCACCACGGCCAGGCCGGTGGCCGCCGCCTTGTCCAGGCCATTGCGGGAAGCGCCGCGCGCCGATTCGTTCTTGGACTGGTTGGGGTACTCGATGCGCTGGTGGAAGATGCCGGTGAGAATGCGGCTGAAGGTCTCGGTGAGCTGATTGAGATCCTTGAGGGTGAGTTCGGACTGGTCGAGTTGGCCGTCATTGAAGATGGACCGCATTATGGTGGTCACGTGGTTCTTGATGCGGCTCGGCGTGGGGTCCAGCAGGGTCCGGCTGGACGCTTCCACAGCGTCGGCCAGCATCACGATGCCGGCCTCGCGGGTCTGCGGCTTGGGACCGGGATAGCGGTAGTCCTCCTGCTGCACCGGCTCGGCGCCCTTGGAGTCGGCCTGCTCCACGGCCTTGTTGTAGAAGTAGGAAATGAGCGCGGTGCCGTGATGCTGGCGGATGATCTCCACGATTTCTGGCGAGAGCTTGTTCTGCCTGGCCAACTCCACACCCTTCTTCACGTGGGCGATGAGGATGAGCGCGCTCATGGAGGGCGCGAGCTTGTCGTGCCGGTTGCGTGAACACATCTGGTTCTCGATGAAGTAGTCCGGGTTCTTGAGCTTGCCGATGTCGTGGTACAGGGCCGAGACCTTGCAGAGCAGCGCGTTGGCGCCGATGGCCCGCGCCCCTGCCTCCACCATGTTGGCCACGATGAGCGAATGGTGGTAGGTGCCCGGCGCCACTACCATGAGTTCCTGCAGCA
>JBMCLC010000099.1:0-6141 GCA_048614715.1 Oceanidesulfovibrio sp. | reverse complement strand
TGTCAGGCCATGGTGGCGGTGTACCACGGCCAGGCGCCGGACACGGCGCCGCCCGCAGAGCCGCGAGGGCTGGAGCCAATAGAGGACAGGCAAGCCCTGTCCGCGGCGAGTCTGACTGTGGCGGGCGAGCCCGAGTATCCGACCATCGTGGCGGCGCACGAGGCCGGCGCGCAGGCCAAGGCAGAGGACGCTCGACCAGGACCGACCATGGACGCGGCGGCGCTGGGCCTTGAAACCCTGCCGGCCGAACCCCTGTCCGGCGCGGCGGAGCTTTTCGCCGGCAGGCGCATGCAGCCGCTCGCTCAAACCATCCTGAGCCGGCGCTCCCAGCGCAGGTTCGTTCCGGAAGCCCCGGAGCAGGGGACCACGCACGCCTTCCTGCGCCTGCTGTGCGAACGGTTGGAGGGCGGATGCGATGATGCGGACCGAACCCTGGCCACGGCCCTGGTCATGGGCGTTGGCGGCGAGACGGCCCTGTATCTGTTGAACCGCAAGGCCGGAAGCCTGGCCCGCGTGCAAACCACAGCGGAAAGATACCCGGGCGGAGATCTTCGCGCCGCCGTGACCGAGGCGTGCCTGGGTCAGGGCTGGCTCGCACGGGCGGCGTATCTCGTCATCTTCCTGACCGATGTCGTGGCGCTCGAATCTGCACTCGGACCGCGGGGGTACCGGCGGGCGAACCTGATGGCCGGACGGCTGGGCGAGCGGGCTTACCTGGCCGCAAACACATTGGGGATGGGGGCCTGCGGAGTCGGCGCATTCTTCGATTCGGAATTATCGGCGGTTCTGGGCCTTGGCCCGGGAGGCCGGGGATTGTACATCGTGGCCGCCGGACCGTGCCAACCACTCTGAAATACAAATCATTCAACTTGACACGAGGGGTGCATATCATGCTTGATATGAATACACTCTCTGTGTATAGAGAACTCGCGCTACTGGATGAGGTCGCTTAGTTCGTACACCAACCTAATAGGAGAGTATCCATGGCTATCGAAATCACCTCTGACTGCATGGCCTGTGAAGCCTGCGTTGAAACGTGCCCCGACGTGTTTGAGATGAACGACGACGGTGATCTGGCTATCTGCAAGGACCCCGAGTCCGAGCTGGACTGCGTGGACGAGGCCATCGACACCTGCCCGGCCGAAGCCATCATTCGTACGTAAGCGTCGGACGACATTACTGTCCGAAAGCCCTCTGGCCCAGCGCCGGAGGGCTTTTTTCGTATGGGAGGGTTCGCATGCGCATATCGAATGGCGGCACAGTTTCGCCTACCGAGCTCGCGCGGCTGGAGACGCCATGCGCAATCGCGCCGTTGTCCGGACTCAGGTCGAATATCGAGCGGATGCAGGCCCTGGCGGATCGCCATGGGCTGGCGTTGCGCCCCCATGTGAAGACGCACAAATGCCCGCGCATAGCCAGGCTGCAGCTGGAGGCCGGCGCCGTTGGGATCACCTGCTCCAAGTCCGAGGAAACGGCCGCCTTTCTGGAGGCGGGGTGCCAGGATGTTCTCGCCGCGTACCCGCTCCATGATTCACGGGGCCTGGACCGCGTGCTCGAGGCCGCACGCTCCCGAGGCGCGCGCGTCTCCACCATTGCCGGGGACCCGGCTTCAGCAGCGTTTCTGGCGCGTCAGGCCCAACGCCACGGAGTTACCTTGCCCGTGTTCGTGAAGATAGACGTGGGCCTTCGGCGCGTGGGGCTGCGGGCGGACCATCCGGACCTAATCGCGCTGGCGCGGACCGTGGACGGCTCGCCGCGACTTGAGTTTGCTGGCATCCTCTCCCACGCCGGCCACGCCTACGGCGCATCGGGCATTGCGGAAATCCGCGCAGTGGCCCTGGCCGAAGCACAGGCCATGGCGCTGGCGAAGGAGCGCATCGAGGCGGCGGGCATGGCGGTGCGTACGGTGTCTGTAGGCTCCACGCCAACCGTCCTCGCCGCGGAGTCCTTCCAGGAGATCGATGAGATACGGCCCGGCAACTATGTGTTTCTCGACGGCACGGCCCTGCGACTCGGCGTGGCGTCAACCCGGGACACGGCGTTCTTCGTATTGGCCGCTGTGGTTGCGGTGAACGATGCGTACGTGGTGGTGGACGCCGGGTCCAAGGCGCTGTCCAGCGATATGGGACCACACGGCATGCGCGGAGCAACCGGGTACGGCGCGGCCACGGACCTGGAGGGCAGGCCCTGCGGAGTGCTCTCGAAACTCTCGGAAGAGCACGGGTTCATCGAACGGGGGGACGCTCCCGGTCTGGCGCCAGGAGACAGGATACTCATCACGCCGAACCATGCCTGCAGCACGGCGAACAGCGCGCCGCGGCTGTACGTTTTTCCGGAGGATGGCGTCGGACAGCCAGAGGCCTGGGACATCGTTGCGCGGGGCATGCTGCGCTGAACCTGTCCGGCAGCCGGCAGGCCGCGTTCGCGAAAAAGCTGTCCGCTCGGGTTGGGATGCCGGTGTTGCCTAGCCGCCTTCCTGCAGCTCTGGCAATCCGGCGTTGGGCAAAAGCTTGGTGTCCACGAACCTGGAGAGGTATTCCTCGTAGCTGTGGGCCATCATTTCCTGGCCATTCATGGAACCGAGGGTGCCCATGATTTCGCGGGTGAGCATGCGCGCGCCCTCGCCGCTTAGTGTGCAGCAGCCCTGCATGTACGTGTCGTAGGCGCCAGGCGCGAAAAGGGCCGAGGCGTCCAGGAAAACCACGCCCATGCGCTGGAGCACATCCGCGTGGTCCACCATGGCCGTGTAGCCGCGGCCGGCCCATGCCGCGTAGGGGCTGGCGCCGTGCGCCGCGCGGTTGGCCTTGGGCGCGTATGGGGATGGCTGGAGCACGTGGAGGTAGAGGATACCCTGGGAGAGCGCCAGGTCGGCCATGAGCTTGCTTGAGCGCGCCCAGTGGTCGGCGAGAACCCGGGTCATGTACTGGCCTTCCACGTCCGGCCGGTAGCCGCTGGTGTCCGAGTCCTCCGCAGCGCTGCGCGCCTCGGACAGTTTGCGCAGGACCTTCTGGGCGTAGCCTTCGGATTGTTCGTGGACCACCAGCCAGAGGGCATTGATGGATTGGGAGGGCAGCATGCCCAGCACGGAGAATAAACGCGCGAAGCGCTCCTGAAACTCCTCGGCCACACGGAGCTTGCCCAGAAGGGACAACTGCAGGTCGCCGCCGGCCGCCGTGGTCTGGCTCCAGCCTACAGGATAGAACAGGCTGGAGTAGGGATCTGCCACTGGCGTGAGGGCAACCTCGTTGAAGCCGTCGATGTTGATGATCATGTCGATCTTGGCGCCGAGGCTGAGCAGGTATGTGAGTGCCTGGAGCTGCTGAGGCTGTTTGGCCTCGGGCATGGAGCCATCGAAAACGTTGACGTCGCGGTCGCGGACCCAGGGAAGGGCGCTGAGCGAATCAGCCAGAAACTCGATTCCGCCGTCCGCCATGGAAGAGGCCATGGAGCCGCCGAGCAGCAGCACGTTGTAGTCCCCGGGCCGGTGGTGGGCCAGGATGTCCTCGACCCAGACATCGGAGCCGAAGCCGGCCTGATCCGGAAGTTGGCGTCTGACGAGGCCGATGTATGGATGCGGCGCGTACTCGCCGCCCAGTGTTTCCTCGGCGCGGCGTTTTGCCTCGAGCCGGTCTAGAACGGCGGTTCGTCTGGCCCGGACCTGATCGAGGTCGGCATCGTACCCGGCCAGGACCATGAATCCGACGATCTCGGCCAGGACGAAGAGGGCGACAAATACGGCGCACAGATAGAGAAGACGTTTGAGCATGGCGTATATGGATGCCTGCCCGCGCGTCCCAGGCTTGGGAGGGGTATGGATGCGGGGCGGCGTGTCGTGGTGTTCATATGGCGAAAACGTAACAAAACCGGCGTACACGGCGCGCTCGCGCCGGAGCCGGGGTAGGGTTACGGTCGGCAAATCTTTCGTTTGATTGCTGGATTATCAACAAGCGGGATGCAAAAATCAAGGGGGTCGCGCCGGCATTTTCAATTGGGCCTTGCAATCCACCCGCCCGACCCGTTAAGAAGTATGCTCCGTAAGCAGACTGTTGAAAGCGTGCTTCGATTATTACCGCACCGGTTTCCTTATCCATGTCCGCCATTGATCCTTCACGGAGCGAGCTGGACCGCCCGGGCGCGTCGTACGTACCGGTGGTCGCCGCCATCATTTGGCGCGAGGGACAATTCCTCGCCGTGCAGCGCAGGCCGGGTTCGGCCTTTGCCGGGATGTGGGAATTTCCCGGCGGGAAAGTGGATCCAGGGGAGAGCCTCAACCAGGCGCTCGTTCGGGAACTGCGCGAGGAACTCGGGATAACGCCCGAGCGTTCGGCTTTCCGCAAGATCGTCACGCATCACTACGAGACGCTCAGTGTTCGTCTCTACTTCTTCGACGTTCATGCGTATCGTGGCGCGCTCCATGCGCGCGAAGGCCACCAACTGGAATGGCTCGCGCCGGATGAAGCCCACGCCCCTCGCTTTCTCGAAGCGGACAGGGACATCCTTACCGAGCTCGCGGCGGAAATCCGCGGGCACAAGATATGAAGGAGAATGCATGCGTATTGTCGAGATGATGGCTGGGGTGGACAAGTTCGTCTCTTTTGAATTCTTTCCGCCGAAAGAGAAAGAGAAATGGCCGGATTTCTTTCACGAGGCCAGGCGGCTCAGGGAAGTGAATCCCTTGTTCGTCTCGGTGACCTACGGCGCGGGCGGCACGACCCAGGACAATACCCTCGAGATAGTCACCAAGCTGAAGAACGAGATAGGGCTGGAGCCTATGGCCCACCTCACCTGCGTTGGCGCGGACGAGACGGCGATCGGCGAGTTTCTCGACCAGCTCGCGGACAACAACGTGGACAACGTACTGGCCCTGCGCGGCGACCCGCCCAAGGGTGAGAAATCGTTCATCCCTTCGGACGCCCGCTTCTGCCATGCCAACGACCTCGTGAACTTCATCAAGGACCGCCAGCCGGAAATGGGCGTGGGCGTGGCCGGATATCCGGAGGTCCATCCCGAAGCCGAAAGCGCCGACTCCGACCTCAAGGCGCTCAAGACCAAGATCCAGGCCGGCGGCGAGATCATCGTCACCCAGCTCTTTTTCGACAACGCATTGTACTTCGACTACGCGACCAAGGTGAAAGCCATGGGCGTCATGCAGCCCATCATTCCCGGCATCCTACCGGTGCTGTCCCTGGCCTCGGTGGAGCGCATCGTGGAGCTGTGCGGCGCATCCATTCCGGACGATTTCATGGAGGCGCTCAAGACGGCGCACGCAGAAGACCAGGCTGCCAAGGCCGAGGGCGAACCCGGGGGCCGGGTCCGCGCCCTGGGCATTGCGCATGCCAAGCGCCAGGTGGCCGGACTGCTGGAAGGCGGCGCTCCCGGCGTGCATCTGTACACGCTCAACAAGGCCGACGCCTGCCTCGAGATCGTTCAGAGTCCGGAGGTGTGCAAACAGCTGAGGAGATGTCCGGAAGTGGCGCCGTAACGATCAAAGCGACCAGGCCGGAACGGGCCTGCGGTGCGATACATGAAGGTGGGGTGCGGCGGATGCCGCGTCCCGCCTTATTCGTTTGGGGCGGTCGCGCTTTTGGCGTTGGGCGATTCGGCGGAAGCATTGTGCGCGGCATCGAAAACCGGCGAAGGCGCGGCCTCCTCAAGTGGGGGCGCCGCGTCCGGTTCGGGCAGGGGCAGTACGCTTTCGTTCAGAAGGTCTTCGGCGACGACAACCACGAAGCATTCACAGTCGGTTTCCTCGGTGTATCGCCGGGCGCGATCCGCCGCATCCACGAACGTGTCGAACACGCCGATGTGGACTATGCGCCATACCTGGCCCTCGCTGTCCTCCCGGAGCATGGTGCCGGCGTCCAGCCCCTGGGAGCGCAGACTCGCCGCATGGCGCAGAGCGTTTTCCTCGGATTCGAAAGCGGCCACCTGCACGACGAAACGCGCCTCCTCAAGGGGCAGCCCGCGCAGCGATCCGAGCTGGACGATGGACGGCGGCACCCCTTCGTCCCCGTAGAACTCCCGGGCGGAGCGCAGGGCGTCCACGAGGCTGTCGTGTATGTCCAGCCGGACGGTGTGCCAGAGCGCGCCGTCATCGTCCGCCATGGTCAGGATGTAGGGGTCGTGCCCGCGGCTGGCGAG
>JBMCLC010000098.1:0-6149 GCA_048614715.1 Oceanidesulfovibrio sp. | reverse complement strand
CGATTTCCGCGGGCACGCCGTACCGGCTCTGCACCTCATGGAGCGTGGCTCGGTGCGCCGCAAGGAACGCCCGCGCCTCGGCCAGCCGCTCCTCCGTGAGCACGGAGCTGTAGACCACCTGGCGGTCCGTTTCCTCCGGCACGCTTGTTCCCGGCGGCATGGGGCGTGTCTCCCGGACCAGGGTGTCCAGCAGGGCGTAATCCGCGCGACCGGTGATCGCCATGCCGTGGGCCGCCTGGAACAGCTTGATCGCGTGCCTCGTCTTGGGCCCGAGCTTGCCGTCCACATCGTCCTTCAGATACCCGAGCCGCGCCAGATGAGTCTGCACGGAGCGCGTGCGCCTCGTGCCGAACTTGGTGGCGTAAAGCTCCTCCATCTTCTGGGTCATGGCTGCGGGGTCGTACTCCACGCCGCCCCGGCCCAAGAGCGCCGCCAGCGACCCGGGATCGAACCCCTCGGCCGCAAGCCTCTCGATGAGCGGCCGCCACTCGGGCGACGGCTCCTGCGCGCATGCCGGCGCGGCCGCCAATGTGAGGACCAGACCCACAAGCACGGCGGCGCCGAACCGGGCGAATCGTCTGCATTTGTTGAGCGCGAGGATATTGCGTCCTATATCTGCTGCATTGTTTCGATGCGTCATATGGTGTGGGGTTTGTTGAACCGGCAGGCCGTATCCGGGCATGCAGACTCGGGATTACATGAAATCGAGGGCATGGGATTGAAGGCCGGCCTCCGGCCCACCCCCACGCCCTACCGCGAGGCAAGGAGCGTATGC
Organism: Oceanidesulfovibrio sp.; assembly: GCA_048614715.1. Classification (GTDB taxonomy): domain Bacteria; phylum Desulfobacterota; class Desulfovibrionia; order Desulfovibrionales; family Desulfovibrionaceae; genus Oceanidesulfovibrio. The sequence continues at coordinate 5,374 of JBMCLC010000098.1, read as the reverse complement.
TGCCTCCGCGGGCCGCCCTCTAGGTGTGCTTCCTGTTGCGAAAGGTCTCGATGATGCTCCAGCCCCGGCGGCGCAGCTCGTCCTTGTCCAGGGAACCTTTCTTGGACAAAGCCTTGAACCCGTCCACGACTTCCTCGAACGTGACGGGTTCGTCGATGAGGCCGCGGCTCATGGCTGCCTTGGAGCCGGTGTCCGCCAGCTTTTCCCCGGCCTTCCTGGCCGCCTTGCCGGCTTCCTTGCCCAGGCTGTTCGCTATGTTCTTCACTCGCTCATCCATGTATTTCCCTTGTGCGTATGCGGGTCCGGGTGGGGAATCAACCCAGCCCGTGCTTGAAGGAATTCTTTTCGATGACCGTGGCGTGGCGGCGCAGCGCGTGCAATCTGTCGCAGAACCGCCCGGCGCGGTTGCCCCAGACCACGGAGCTGTGCAGGGAATGCTCCGAGGATGGTCCCTCGATAGAAACTATGGCCGTGCCTCCCGGATCGTTGCTGTCTTCGAGCCTGTTGTCCAGGAAGCCGCACCAGGTGATTTTCACCTCGCTGCATTCTTCCAGCCGCATCAGGCGATGCGCCGGATTGGCGGTGAAGAAGGTGTCGCGCACGGTGACCCTCTCGCACCGCTCGGCCTGCAGCACAGAACGGCCGCATCCAGCAAAGTGGCAGAAACGCAGCTCTATGTCGCGGCAACCACTGAAGCGGATTCCGCCCTGCTCCAGATTCGCGAAGCTGCAGCCCTCCAGGACGACGTCGCTGCTGTCCACGGCCTCCAGGCCTGGTCCGTATTGCGCTCCGGCCGGAGGGGCCGTTGATGCGTCCGCCACCTGTCCGCGCGCCTCGCCGCGCACCCTGGCTACCAGGGAGCACGCCTGCGGGGTGCGCGGCTCGAAGGCAATGTCCCGAAGTTCGATATCGCGCACGTTCTCCAGCACGAAAGTCGGACCGTTCTCCGGCGCGAGGAAGCGCGCCCTGCCCTCCTGGGACTGGATGGTCAGGCCGGCGACGTCGTGCAGCACGGGCACGAGCCTGCCGCCGCGATCCTCCCAGCGCACGTGGTTGGAGGCGACCGTTCCCGCCAGGGCGGCTAGATCGTACACCCCGGGGGCGAGGATGATCCGCGTATCCGGGGCGATGGCGCGAAAAAGCCCCGAAGCGTCGGCCACGTGGACGCGGTTGGTCCGCGCCGCCGGCTCCGGCACGGTTTTGTCCCGCTCCTCCAGCGTGTTGGCCACGGCCAGCACCGTGTTCACGTACGTCTGGCTGTGGTTGTATTCGTACAGCAGCTCCCGCCTGCCCTGGAGCGTGGCCGCCGTGGCGCTGGTCCACCCGTATCCGTGCAGATACGACCCAGCGCTGTGGATTGCGTCCTCCGGGCTGAAGACGTTGACCATGTCGTCGCCGTCGCCGTCCACGCCGTGCTTGGCTACGTTGGAAGGCATGAACTGGGCGATGCCGATTGCGCCGTAGATGGAGCCCGGCAGTTCCACCGGGTTCTGGCAGGAGGACTTGCCGTAGCGCAAAAGCGCGGCCAGCTCCTCGAACGCCCAGTCGCCCCGCACTTTCGCGGTCCGGCGCATCCAGGCATCCTGCTCCGGGGTCATAATCTCGTCCTCGAAGAACGGCCGCATCAGCGCGTAGTCCGTGGCCAAGGCCATGCTGGCCAGTGTGTTGAACGCCTTGCGCACGCCCAGGTAGCGTCCCGAGCGGGTCTCCACGCTGACGATGCCGCCCACCACGTGCGCGTCCACGCCGAAACGCCGTTCCATGGACATGAAGTCCGGACGGTGCAGAACATAGAAATCGCGCCCCTCCGCGATACGCCGGGGGTGCGTGCCGGCGTCGTAAACGCGCGATGTCCAGCCCCCTCCGGGTTTCTCCATGCCCCGCTGCTGCATGGTTTCTCGCACATGCTCGCGCAGTTCCCGGGTGGCCAGGCCGTCCGCCTCCAGGCCATGGTCGCGCTGGTAGCGGCGGATGGCCTGCTCCGTGTTCGGCCCGTACTTGCCGTCCGCCTTGCCCGGCGCGTATCCAAGCTCGCCGAGATCCTCCTGGATGGCCCGGACCCGCGAGGAATCCGTCATACCGTCCCACAGGGTGGTCATTTTGGTGCGCATGGGGCGCGGATCGTATTCAACAACCGGATGCGAAAACACGGCCTGGATCTCGGCCGGGTCGAACCCTTCCGCGACCAGCCTGCGGATGAGTGGCTGCCATACGCTATCGGCGGACCAACAGGGTGCAGGGAGCGAAAAGAGTAGAAGGAATGCGACGGCTGCCGGCAGCAGCGGGCCAACACGGCGGAGCAATGGACGGCGGATGCTCATAAGGCGCGAGTCTCCGAAACGGCTAGATGGTGGAGCTGTGGGTGTTCCCACGGGCACGGTAGCGTGTTACGGCCGATCCCGACAATGAAAATCTTTTTAGATTCCGACCCTGAAGCGCATACGGAAGGCGGGCTCTTCAGTATTCGTAGACGCGTGCCGGATCCCGGCCTTCCGGTGTCTCGGCCAGGCTACCGCCCTCGGCCGCGTTCTCCAGACGTTCCATGGAATAGCCCACCCAGTATTCGTTTTTGCCGTGCGGGCCGGTCTTTTCCAGCCGCATCAGGGCGTCGTCCCTGAGGTCCGCGATAAAGGTGTGTCTGGTGCGGCCGATCATGTAGGTGATGGTGTAGCGGTCCTTGCCGGGTTGGGAGTAGACGAGATCGAGCAGATCCCGGGCCTGCTTCTGCTCCATGGACTCGCCCATGTAGCCCTGGAAGTCGCCAAGATCCCGGGTCACCTCGTCCAGGGGCTCGGCGGCGTCCTTGCCCGGGCCGAGCATGCGCTGGGCGAAACGGCGCAGGCCGACCTCGTCCAGCACCTCGCCGACCGTGGCCTGGTCTTGCGGCCAGAAGACATAGCCTGCCACGCCGCCCGCCATGAACAGCATGAGAACAACACTGAACCAAACCAGTTTCCGCATGGCGGCACTCCTTAGTGTTCACGGACGTTTGTTCAAACGTGCGTGGATAGTTCTGATTTGTCATTGCCGGAAACGCGTTGCCGATGTAGCTTCATGCCCTGACCATTGCGGCCGCTCCGGATGACGTCTGACTGCCTGAAGAACGCGATGCGCCATGATCTCGCCACAATGCCCATCCCGAAGGCAATCGCCCTGGTGGCAGTGCCCGCGTCCGTCGGCTTTTTCTTCCACACCATGTACAACGTGGTGGACACATTTTTCGCTGGCCACATCTCCACGGAAGCGGTAGCCGCGTTGTCCCTCGCCTTCCCGCTGTTCTTCGCCATCACCTCGCTGGGCAACGGTCTGGGCACCGGCGCCACGGCGCTCATCGGCCATGCACTGGGCGCAAATGACGAAGAAACCGCGCAGCTTTTCAGTCTCCAGGCCCTCACCTTCGGGACCATCGCCTCTTTGCTGCTGACTGTCCTCGGCATAACGGCCTCGCCCCTGCTCTTTCGCATCCTGGGAGCCAAGGGATCGTACCTCGGCCTCTGCCTGGAGTACATGAACACCATTTTCGCCGGGTCGTTCTTCTTCATCCTCATATACATGTTCAACGCCTCGTTGAACGCGCAGGGCAACACGCAGATCCACCGCAATTTCCTGGTGGCGAGCTTTTTTGCCAACTGCGTGCTGAACCCGTGGTTCGTGCGCGGCGGGCTCGGCGTGCCGGCCATGGGGGTGGGCGGCATTGCCCTGGCCACCGTGCTCATCCAGGTCGGCGGCGCCGCGTACATGGGTTTTCGCGCCTGGCAGAGCGGCCTGCTGCGCGTGGCCAGCTGGCGGAATTTCCTGCCGCGCCCAGCGCCGTGCGTGGAGATCGCAAGGCAGGGATTCCCCGCGAGCATCAGCATCTTCAGCATCGGGCTCGGCATTTTCGTCATCACCTACTTTGTCTCGCGGTTCGGCGAAGCATCCGTGGCGGCGTATGGGGTGGCGACGCGCGTTGAGCAGATCGTGCTGCTGCCGACCATCGGCCTGAACATTGCGACCCTGACGATAGTGGCCCAGAGCCATGGCGCCATGCTGGGGCAACGCATTTTCGATGTGCGCAATGCGGCCCTCAAATACGGGGCCGTCATAATGGCCTTCGGCACGGCGGTCATTTTCTTCGGGGCTGAAACATTGATGTCGTTCTTCACCGATGACCCCGCGGTGGTATCCATAGGAACCGAGTATCTACATATATCCGCATTCGCACTTTATGCCTACGTCATCTTATTTGTAAACGTGGCGTCCCTGCAAGGCGTGAAACGCCCAATGTTCGCAGTATGGATCGGCCTGGGGCGGCAGGTCGTCTTTCCGGTGCTCGTTTTCACCATACTTGTGGAGTTTTTCAACACAGGGACAGCAGGCATATGGTGGGGCATATTCTCCATCACCTGGCTGGCTGCTTTAGTCTCCATGGTGTATGCGAACAAACTCCTGGGCAGGGTGACACGTGGCCTGCGCCCCTCATCGGAAACCAGTGCAACATGACAAAGGAATACAGACGCGGATTGTTCGAATGCGGACACTATTGCAGATGTCGTCTTGCTTTCGGCGTGGCTGCGCATTGCATTAACCATGCTCGGCTCTGTACTTTTTTCTTTTTCCGCTCCAGTACCGTATTATGACTGGATTTTTTTTTGGTTTTACGCTAAGGCTTTGCCAGAAACTTAGTATAGCCTCGCCGCGCCGGCATCCGCCACGGCTCCTTTCATGGCAGCCGACGCGTATGGTCAGTACGGGAATGCGACACGTTTTTCGGCTCGGGGATCTGCAACGCCGCATGAACTCTTCGTACAGTCGATATCTGTGTCCCGCAGAACCTTTGTCGGCCGGCAATCCATGCGGCGCCAATCGTGAAGGAGTCTTCCATGGCGGACAAAAACACGAGCTCTGAACATAAGGAACGCAACGAGTCGGACAAGCAAACCGTCACTCGACGGTCGTTCCGGGTGCCGGTGGACGATCCGTACATTCTCAACGTGACAATCGGCGACGAGAACTTCGGGGCGTTCGACATCGTGGAAGGCGGCGTGGGCGTTTTCCAGTCCAAGCGCAATCTCTTTTCCATCGGCGAGGACCTCAACAACATGACGTTGACGTTCAAGGGCGAACCCTTGCATCTGCAGGGCAAGGTCGTGCATATCTCGCGGGACCAGGACAACTCCTTCCGCTACGGCGTCCAGTTCACCAAGCTCGACCCAGAGACCGAGGACAAGCTCGTCGAATTTGTCTCCAGCACGCGCAAGGATTTCTTCCAAAACAATGAATGATGTGGAATAGCACCGGGGCCCCGGCACAAAGCATCGCTCCGCTCGGTTCCCGTAAGGCCCGTTGCAGGACAAACCGAGACCGGCCCCTCGCCACCCGGAGGCATTCATGG
>JBMCLC010000097.1:0-6165 GCA_048614715.1 Oceanidesulfovibrio sp. | reverse complement strand
CCTGTCCTCGATGGAGGGGCCGATGGCCGGCAGGATGTCGGGCCGGGTGGTCGTGGAGTCCTCGCCCAGGGTAACGTCCAGGGACATGTCGTTGGAACCGAGGCGCTGCTCCATCTCCTGCACCTGTTCTTCGGTGACGTTGAGATTCTGGGAGAGGGTGGCGACGTCCGGGTCGTAACCCAGGGTCTGCAGCCGGCGACGTTCCTTGTTCAGGTTGTAGAAGAGCTTCCGCTGGGCCTGGGTGGTCCCTATCTTGACCATCCTCCAGTTGTCCATGATGAACTTGAGGATGTAAGCCTTGATCCAGAACGCGGCGTAATAGGAAAACTTGATGCCCTTTTCGGGATCGAACTTCTGCACGGCGCGCATCAGGCCCACGTTGCCTTCCTGAACAAGGTCAAGGACATTCTGCATCCAGCGTCTCTGGAAGTCCATGGCGATCTTGACCACGAGGCGCAGGTGCGAGGACACGAGCCGGAAGGCCGCCTGGGTGTCGTTGCTGTCGCGCACGCGGCGTGCGAGCTCGAATTCCTCCTCGGGCTCGAGCATGGGAAAGCGTCCGATCTCCCGCAGATAGAGGCGCAAGGCGTCCTGAGTGACGGGCCGAGTGTCCTTGAGGTCCGCCAGGGAGGGCAGCTCGGCGATGGGGTTTTCCTCTCCGTCGTCGTCGGCAAGCTCTTCGTCGTCCAGGTAGTCCTCGTCGACTCCGGACTCGTCCACTTCGACCTCGGGGTTCTGCTCCGGGTTGACCTGCTCGGGCTCCTGCACGTCAGGATTGTTCGCGTTATGTTTCTTGGTCTTGGCGGTCATGGCGTCCTTATTCATGGATGCGCTTCGGACAAAGCGCCTTTAAGTCCTCATCAACTCATGGGATCATTCTCACTATTATACAGGGTATAGTTTTTGTTTGTCCTTTTCAACGATTTTCAGTACATGTACATTTTTTCAGGTCTGTATTTCCCCGGTATGTCCCCGCGGAGCCGGGTACTCCGCGAGAAGGCCGTCAGAACGGCCTTACGCTTCCTATATCCTCAAACTCTGGAGAATTCGTGTCTCTTTTTACGACCTTTCGAGATTCGCAAGGCGTTGTCGTGTTGGATGGTGCCATGGGCACCATGTTCCAAGCCCGGGGGCTGCCCTCGGGTGTTTCCCCCGAGCTTTTCGGACAAGAGCGCCCAGACATCACCGCATCCATCCATCAGGCATATGTGGACGCAGGCGCCTGCGGCCTGACCACGAACACATTCGGCGGCACGCGTTTCAAGCTGCCGTTCAATGTGGATGTGGCTGCGGTGAACCGCGGTCAGGTGCGGGTGGCCCGGGAAGTGGCCGACAAGGCGGGCAGGCCGGTTATGGTGATGGGCAGCGTGGGCCCCACCGGTAAGTTTGTCAAGCCTTTGGGTGAGCTGGATTTCGGTGAGCTCGTCGCAGCGTACGAAGAGCAGATCCGCGCCCTCGCAGAAGGCGGCGCCGACATCATAGTGGCCGAGACCCATTTCGACCTCGCCGAGGTTCGCGCCGTGTCCGTGGCCGCGCGCGGCGTGTGCGATCTGCCGCTGTGCCTTTCCATGACTTTCGAGCAGGGCGTGAGCCTCACCGGCACGCCGCCGCTGACATTCATCGACACGGCGCAGAACCTCGGCGCGGACGCCGTGATGGTCAACTGCAGCGCCGGACCCGCGCAGCTTGGCGCGCTGGCCGAGGCCATGGCGCCGCGGCTCTCCATTCCGCTGGTGCTGCGGCCCAACGCCGGCCTGCCCGTGCTGGAGGATGGCGAAACCGTCTTCAAGATGGGGCCTGCCGAGTACGCCGAGCAGATGGTCAAGTTGCCCAAGGCGGGCGCCAAGTTCCTGGGCGGCTGCTGCGGCACTTCTCCGGAGTACATCGCCGCCGTGGCCAGGGCCGTGGAGGACGTGCAGCCCGAGCAGCCGGATTCCCAATGGTCGGGAGTGGTTGTCACCTCGCGCGCCGCTTCCGTGCCCATCTTTGCCGGCGGTCCCTTCGCCCTCATCGGAGAGCGCATCAACCCCACAGGCAAGAAGGCACTCACCGAGGAGCTCCAGCGCGGCGAGTTCTCCCAGGCCATGACCTACGCCAAGGAGCAGCTCGCAGCAGGCGCCCCCATACTGGACGTGAACGTGGGCGCGCCCATGGTGGATGAATCGGCGCTGCTGCCCGAGCTGGTGCTGCGTCTGGTGGAGCGCCACACCGCGCCCCTGTGTCTCGACTCTTCGAGCCCGGAGGCGCTGGAAGCCGGCCTCGCGGTCTATCCCGGTTCCGCGCTGGTCAACTCCATATCGGGCGAAGAAGGCCGCATGGAGCAGCTTGGCCCGCTGTGCAAGCGCTACGGCGCGCCCTTCATACTGCTGCCGCTCAAGGGCAAGAAGCTGCCCGTGGCCGCGGCGGACCGCATCGCCATACTCGAAGAGCTTCTGGCCCAGGCAGAGGAACTCGGCATACCACGCAGGCTGATCATGGTGGACGCCCTGGCCCTCGCCGTATCCTCCAAGCCCGAGGCCGCGCGCGAGTGTCTGGAAACCATCCGGTACATCACCCACACGCTTGGGCTGCCCACCACGCTGGGCTTGTCCAACACCTCTTTCGGCCTGCCGGCCCGCGAACTGGTGAACACCACGTTCCTGGCCATGGCCATGAGCGCGGGACTGTCCTCGGCCATCGCCCATCCCGGCGCTCCCGGCTTTTCCGAGGCCATCGCCTCGGCCGAGGTGCTGCTGGGACGCGATCGCAAGGCCGCCAATTTCATAGAAAACTACTCGGACTGGAAGCCCGGGACGGCCCAGGCTCCGGCCGCCGGCGCAAAAAAAAGACCGGCCCTTGAGGGACTCCCGGACGGCGAACTCGAAATGGCCGTGATCCAGGGCGAGAAGGAGGCCGTGGTCAAGCTTGTCACGGAGGCGCTGGAGAACGGCGAGAAGCCCTTCGCCATCGTCAACGGCAAGCTCATCCCGGCCATTACCGCCGTGGGCGACCTCTACGAGCGCAAGGAGTACTTTCTGCCCCAGCTCCTGCTGGCGGCCGAGGCCATGCAGGCGGGCTTCGGCGTGGTCAAGCCGCTCCTGGAGGAGGACGCCGAGGCCGAGGTGAAACCGGTGTTCATAATGGCTACGGTGGAGGGCGACATCCACGACATCGGCAAAAACATCGTCTGCCTGATGCTCTCCAACCACGGCTTCGACGTGGTGGACCTGGGCAAGGACGTGCCGGCAGGAACCATCGTGGAGGAGGCCAAAAAGCGCAACGCGGCCATCATCGGCCTCTCCGCGCTGATGACCACCACCATGGTGCGCATGCAGGACACCGTGGACATGGTGAAGGCGCAGGGCCTTTCGACCAAGGTTATGCTGGGCGGAGCCGTGGTGACGCGCGAGTTCGCAGACGCCATCGGCGCGGACGGATACGCCGACGACGCCGTGGGAGCCGTGCGCGAGGCGAAAAAGCTGCTCGGAGCCCGCCAGGAGTCGTGATCGCCGCTTGCCTTTCGCACCATTCGGCACTAGGTAGGAGTTGCCGATTTAGGTTGCCTGCCTGCAAAGCCAACAATACGGAGTCTTCTCCAATTATGTCCGTACTTAACACCAATACCGCCAGACTCCCGGCCACGCTGCGACATGCGCTGGGCGTCGCGGTCGTCGTGGCCCTTGCCGTGTTCGTCTCGCTTCCCGTGTCCGCGCGGGCCTCCGCGAAACAGATGACCGATCTCGACGTCCTCGAGCTGATCAACGACGCCAAGGGCAAGGTTATGGTCATCAATTTCTTCGCCTCCTGGTGTGGCCCCTGCCGTCTGGAGATTCCGGAACTCATCGAAATTCGCGAGGAGTATTCCAGCGAGGAAGTCGCCGTGGTGGGCATCGCCGTGGACGACACCGAATCGGCGCTGCGCCATTTTGCCAAGAATATGGATTTCAACTACCCGATCTACCTGGGAGAGAATTCCGTTTCCAGGCTGTTCAACGTGGAAGGCGTGCCCATGGTCCTGGTGTATTCGCCCGAAGGCCGGCTCATCGCCTCCAAGGTGGGATACCAGCCCGGCTACGTGCGCCAAATGGTCGAGGAGCATTTGCCGCAGTGAGCCTCGATACCAAGGACTACTATATCCGCAAGGCCCGGGTGCAGGATGTGGAGACCATCCACAAGAGCATCATGCTCTGCGCCAAGGACGGGTTGATGCTGCCCCGTCCTTTCACCGATCTGTACAGCCACATGCGCGACCACTACGTGATCGCCCCGCGCGAGGGAAACGGGCCGGTGAGGGGATGCTGCGCGCTTTCCCTGTGCTGGAAGGACCACGCCGAGGTGCGCTCGCTGATGGTGGACGAGGACATGCGCGGCCGCGGATGGGGCAAACGCCTGGTGGAGGCCTGCCTGTCCGAGGCGGTGACCCTCGGATTCTTCAAGGTCTTCACCCTCACGTACCAGGTGGACTTTTTCCACAGCCTGGGATTCGAGGAAGTGGACAAGAACGAACTGCCGCAGAAAGTCTGGTCCGAGTGCATCCATTGCGCGAAGTTTCCGAACTGCGACGAAACGGCCATGCTCATTGAACTGTAGCCAACGGCCTCTCGCGCCGAACCCGAAAAATAGCCGGTCGCTCCCGGCCGGCGGCTTGCGATATTCTTTATGCATGATTCAAAACTCAAGACCGCTATCGACGCGGCGCAAATCAACCGCCGCGTAACGGAACTCGGCCGGGAGATTGGCGAACGCTACCACGACAAGACCATTCACATCGTCTGCGTGCTCAAGGGGGGCTTCATCTTCGCGGCCGACCTGATGCGCGCGCTTCCTGTCTCTCCCACCATTGATTTCATTCGTCTTGCAAGCTATGGAGAAAGCACGGAGAGATCCGGGAACGTAAAATTTCTCGCGGATTTGAGCGATAGCATCGAAAACCGGCACGTCCTGGTGGTCGACGACATCATCGATACCGGACACTCCATGCGCGAACTCCTGGACCGCCTCGCGGAAATGAACCCGGCGAGCCTCGAGGTCTGCGTGCTGATAGACAAGAAAGAACGACGCGAGTGCGACGTTTTCGTTGAATATGCCGCCTTCGAACTGCCCGGCGGTTTTCTCGTCGGATACGGCATGGATTACGCAGAGAAGTACAGAAACCTGGATGCGCTTTACGTACTCGATCCCTCCGAGTGACCCCTCCGGGGCGGAACGCATCCACAAGAGTCCTCTGGAGACGGCCCGGCCATGATCGTTCAGTGCCCCAGTTGCTCCACCAAGTACAACCTTCCCGACGACAAGGTGAAGGAAGGCGCGAAGCTCCGCTGTTCGGTCTGCAAGAACGTCTTTCCCCTGTCCGGCCCTGCGGACATGGAAGCGCCGGCCGAGCCCGCCGCCCCCGAACCCGAACCGGAGGCTCCCGATCTGGAATCCGAACTCCCGGGAGCAGCCACGGAAGAAGAGGTCTTCTCCTCCACGTACAACGAGGAGGAGGACATAGACTTCGGCGACTTCGGCGACCTTGGCCTGGAAGGCCTGGACGACCTGGACGAGGAGACCACGGCGGATGCGGCCGCATCAGGCGACGAGGTCGATTTCGGGGACCTTGGCCTGGATGAGGAGACTCCCGAGTTCGGCCCTGCGGAGATGGACACGGAGGAGGGCGAGGACGAAGACTCCTTCGAGGACATCTTCGGCAAGAAAGAGGTCCCGGAGGACCTTGGCGTGGACATCGACGAGCAAGAGGCGGAAGAGGAAGAAGCCGTCGCCCAGGCGCGCGTTTCTCGGGGCGAAGATCTTTTCGACATCGACGCCCAGGAAAAGAAACGAGCCACCGAGGTCGAGAAGAAAAAGACCAAGAAGAAGGGCAACCCGGTTGTTTCGGCCGTCTTTTTCGCGCTTCTGCTGCTCGGAGCCGGCGTCGTTGTCGCCTACCTCTACTTCCCGGACGTGCTGCGATCCATTCCCATAGTCGGCGGTTTTGTGGAGTCGCCTGCCGAGCCCGATCAACCCGGCGAGCCGGACCAGCCGGCGCAGCCGGAGCAGGCCGCGCCCGAAGAGCAGGGCGCAGTGGCCAACATTGAGGACCTCGCCCTCAAGGACATCCAGCAGAACTACGTGGAGAACGAAAAAGTCGGCGAACTCTTCGTGGTCCAGGGCTCCGTGGTCAACAATTTCCAGTCTCCCAAGGAG
>JBMCLC010000096.1:0-6166 GCA_048614715.1 Oceanidesulfovibrio sp. | reverse complement strand
GCGGCAAGGCCACGCCGTCATTCAAGCTTATCGAAACCATCGCCCGAACGTTCGGCACCGAACCGGCCAACCTCTTCCTGTTTCCACCAGACTCGCCGGATAAGGCCACGGGCGACACCTCCTGCCCCTTCTCCCAGAACTACAGCCTCTACATAACCGACGTCGGCTTTTGGGAGTACGACGCTGTCGGGGACGCCTTTACCTGGAACGACACCGTGTACCAGATGTTCGGCGTGGCGCGGCAGTCCTTCACTCCAGCCTGGGACGGGTTCATGTCCCTTATCCAGGAAGAAGACCGGAAGCTGGTCACCACATGGTGGAAGAGGCTTCTCTCCGGCGAGGACGTGGGGCCCTTCACTTTCCGTGTGCGCCATCCCGGCGCCGGGCCGAGGTATCTCATCGCCAAGGGATTGTCGCGATACAATGAGAACGGGGAGCTCGCGGGAATCTGCGGCGTGGCCATAGACTACACCGAGCAGAAGAACCTCGATGACGCGCTCCGCAGGCTCCAGCAGACCCTGGAAGAGCAGGTGCACAAACGCACGCGCGAGCTCCACTCCATGATGACGACGCTGGGCGATGAAATTGCCGTCCGCAAACGCGCCGAGCGCGAGGCGAAAAATCTCAGTGAGCGGCTTTCGCTGGCCATGGAGACCGCCTCAATCGGCATATGGGAGTATGACAGGTCCACGGGTTTGCTGCATCTCGAAAAGCCGCTCCTGCGCAGCCTGGGATATGACCCCTCCGAGTCCGATTCTCCTCTCGCCGCGTGGGAAGATCGCATCCACCCCGACGATCTGGCGCACCACGAGGCGGCGCGCGACGCGCACGTTCACGGACTAAAGGACCGCTACGAGGCTACGTTTCGAGTCCGCACCGCCGACGGCGGGTGGCAGTGGTTCCACGCCATCGGTCGGCTCAAACACGATGTGGACTTGGAAAAACCAGAGATCATTATCGGCACGTTCCAGAACGTCACAGCGATCCGGCATGCCGAACAGGCGAAGACGGAAAGCGAAGAACAGTTCCGCATCCTCGTGGAGCACATCCGCGAGATATTCTGGATCGCCGAGCCCGACCGCCGGATGTCGTATGTGTCCCCGCATTTTGAAAATCTTTTCCAAATGGATCCAGAAGAGCTGAGACAGAACAGCCTGGCGTTTCTCCAACGCGTCCATCCGAAGGACAGGCCCGGCGTGGAAGTAGCCATCGAGCGTTTTTGGGCGGACGAGGACGCCTACAACGAAACGTTTCGCGTTTTGCTCATGGATGGCGAAATCCGTTGGGTCAAGGCCCGAGCCTTTCCCGTATACGACGAGGACGGTTCCATAGCCCGCGCCGTGGGCGTGGTCGAGGACGTGACGGCAATGGAAACCATGACCCGCCGGCTGGAGCAGGCCAAGGAAGAGGCCGAGAAAGCGAGCCGGGCCAAATCCGGATTCATCGCCAACATGAGCCACGAAATCCGCACGCCCGTCACGGGCATGCTCGCCCTGCTCCAGCTCCTCTCTCATACAAGTCTCGATGAGGAGCAGCGGGAATTCGTCGCCCTGGCCAAGTCCTCCGGGGCAGCGCTTCTCGAAACCATCAACGACGTGCTCGACATCTCGCGGATCGAGACCGGACAGATACAGGTGGAGCGCTCGACGTTTTCCCTGCGCCAGTTGCTCGACTCCATTGATTCGCTTTTCCAGCCCCTGGCCCGGCAGAATGGCATCGAGCTGCGCACGCACTGCGACAGCGCCATTCCCGCAAAGCTCCATGGCGATTCCGGACGGATCAAGCAGATTCTCTTCAACCTCACGGGCTACACGGTCAAATTCACCAGGCAGGGGCGCGTAACCATCTCCGCCACGCACGATGGGTTCGACGACGGAGGACGCCATTTCGTGGTTTTCCAAATCAAGGACACGGGACCCGGCATTCCGGAAAACCATATCACGAACATTCTGGAGAACTTCGCGCACATCAACGAGCCCACCTACGTCACGGATATGGGCGCCGGACTCGGCCTGGCCATCGTGAAACTGCTCGCCGAGCTCATGGGCGGATCGATGGAAGTCGAATGCGACAGCAAGACCGGCTCCACGATCCGGATGCGTCTGCCTCTCGAAGCCATTGCCGAGGAATCGGCATCCGCCGGGGTGGTCGCGCCGCCCACCGGCGCGCGCCGCCTGCGAGCCCTTGTGGCGGAGGACGACAGCGTGAGCCAGGCCGCGCTCTGCCGCATGCTCCAGATCCTCGGCCACGACGTGGTCTGCGCTTCCAACGGCACCGAAACCCTGGACCGGCTCAAAAAGGACCCGATAGACCTGCTCATGCTGGACATCCGCATGCCGGACCTGAACGGCTACGAGGTGGCCAAGTGCATCCGCGAAGGCGCACTCGAAACCGTGTCATGCGACCTGCCCATCATCGCGGTCACGGCCTTTGCCATGCAGGAAGACCGCGAACGCATCCTGGGCGCCGGGGTGGATGACCTGCTGATCAAGCCTTTCACCATGGAAGAGCTGCAGGCCAAACTCCATGGCGTGGCGCCGTAGCCGCCCTTTGCCGGTATTCTTGAGCCCTGCGAGGCGTACGGGTTGTTCCATCGCGCTGAAGGCGGTATTGTCCGGACTGTACATCCCAACCACAGGAGAGAGGACCATGGATCAGCCGCCCCCGCCGCCGACTGTCGATCAGGAGCGCTCCCTGCGCAACGTCACGATGATCGTCTACGCCCTCTACGCGCTGAGCTTCTTCGCCGGCGTCACCCTGCTCATCGGCGTGGTCGTGGCGTACGTGAAGCGATCCGACGCCCTGAGCACGATCTACCACAGCCACATGTCCTATCTCATCCGGACGTTCTGGTGGACGCTCGGGCTCTCCCTCGTAGGTGTTCTCACGCTGTTCATCGGGCTCGGCGTCCTTATCCTCCTGGGCGTCTACGTCTATCTGGTGGTGCGTCTGGTCATGGGCTTCGTGAAGCTCTGGGACCGCCGCCCGGTCTGAGGCAATTCCCCGCGGAAAACTTCCGCTTCCGCTCCGCCCGTGTCGCAGCGCCCCTTAAGTTTCCGGGGCCGCTGCCGATATGGATTGCATGGCAACACGTCCTGATATCCGTTCAGGGGAATAGAACCATGCGCATAGACACCAATCTCGATCCGTCGATGGTCGTGCGGAGCGGACCGTCCGCAACGAAACCCGCTGGTCAGGCAGCCGGTTCCGGGGACGATGTCGTGCTCCGGATATCCGAGGAAGCCAAGAAGCTCGCCGAAGAGCGCTCCAAGAACCTGGACGGCGCCCTGCAAAACGCCGGCAAGTCGGAAGAAGGCGACCAATCATCCGCGGAACTGCGCATCCGCGAACTGGAGAAGCGGATCAAGGAGCTTCAGGAGCAGATCCGCGAACTCGAGCAGAGCGACCTGCCCGAGAAGCAGAAGCAACAGCGCGTCCAGGCGCTCAGGCAGGAGTTGACCACCCTGCAGGAGGAGCTCAGCAAGCTCAAGAGCGGCAGCACCACCACCTCCACCGGCGTGCCCAACGGCACACCCGCGGCCGGCTTCCCCAGCAGCCTCACCTGATGTCGTCCACGGTCGCGCCACGTCGCCTCGTCAACTGGGTTCAAGTACTCCCCGCTCCTCCAGATACGCCACAACGCGCGTGGTCTCGGCGGCGGCCATGGTGCCGCCCAGGCTGATGGCCACGGCGCAGGACTCCAGAATCTCCTCCGCGCTCGCGCCCTGGTCCAGGGCGTGCTTCGCCTGAAACAGGATGCAGCCGCGGCAGCCGGCCACCACGGCGGCCGTCATGGCCATGAGCCGCTTGGTCTTGGCGTCCAGCGCTCCGCCTTTGTACGCCTCGCTCGTCATGCCGTCGTAGGCGTCCTCGATTCCCGGCATTTCGTCGAGATATCTCCGGAACAGGACATGAATCCTATCGTACAGTTCCACCTGGCTTTCCATAGTGCATTCCTCCGGTGTCGTGGCGCCGTTCGTCAGTTCGGCGCCGTTAAATCCACCGCAGCATGGGACAGCCGTGGGAACATGGCAAACAAGAATCGTGAATCGCTGTGATAAGCGACGCGCATGACGCGCTAGACGCCGAGCAGGGAGATGATTCGAGGCAGGAGGATGAGCACGCCGATAGCCACGGAGAAGATCGCCGCGAGCATCACCGCGCCGGCCATGCAGTCCTTGACGATGCGGATGCGGGAGTCTTGTCCTGGGCTCACCATGTCCGCCAGCGTCTCCACGGCCGTGTTCGCGAGTTCCAGACAAAGCACCAGGGCGGATACGGCCAGAATCAACGCAAGCTCGATACGTTCTACTCCAAGCAGCACGGCCACCAGAATGATGAACACCAGGATGGCGCCATGGATGCGCATGTTGCGCTCGTGCACAACCGTGTGGCGAATGCCGGCCCACGCATAGCCGGCGCTTTTCAGCAGCTTGCGCATGATATGGGTCTTTGCCCGAACGCGCCGCGGTGTCAATGCCGGAAATAATGAACGCCGAGATTGCGCCGCCGGGCGAGTATGGCCCATGCCCTCCTTCCGCCGGCTTGCCTTTGAAAGCATCCAACGGCATAGTCTCCGGCCGGGAGGGCAGCATGACCAGACAGGCTCCGAACATCGTTGCCGACCAGAACGCCGCGACGGATTCACGGATGTCACGAATGAATGCTCCCGTGACGCTTCTCGGAGCGCCGTGGGACGGTTCCTCGTCCTTTGCCCGGGGCGCAGCGGGCGGACCGGCGGCCATACGCGCGGCACTCGCCTCCGAGGCCGGCAATCCCTGGACCGAGACAGGCCGGAATCTCCGCCAGATCCTGGGCGACAGCGGGGATGTTCGTTTGCCTGAAGACTCCCCCCGCTCCGCCATCGAGAACGCCGTGGCCGAGATCATCCGGTGCGGCCAGAAGCCCATCATCCTCGGCGGCGACCACTCCATAACCTATCCCGCTGTGCGCGCCGTGGCTGCCGCCTGCGAGACCCTCACCCTGGTTCATGTGGACGCCCACCCGGACATCCACGACGCCTTCGAGGGCGACCCGTACTCCCACGCCAGCCCCTTTGCGCGAATCATGGAGGAGTTCGGTCACATCCGCCTCGTCCAGGTCGGCGTGCGCGAGGCCACGCCGCACCAGCGCGAGCAGGCGGAGCGATTCGGCGCGGAATGGCTGGAGATGAAGGACCACGCCCGCTGGAAGCGCATCGAGACCTCCGGACCGGTCTACGTGTCATGCGACCTGGACGGGCTCGATCCCGCCTTCGCCCCAGGGGTGTCCCACCCGAGTCCCGGCGGCATGTCCACCAGGCAACTCCTGGACATGCTCCACGGGCTGGCCGCTGACGCGGAAATCGTTGGCGCCGACGTGGTGGAGCTGAACCCCACGCGGGATTTCTTGGGACTCACCGCCCAGACGGCGGCAAAGATCACGGCGGAACTCGCAGGCCTCATGGCCTGATCCACCCCTCGGGCGAGCCCTTTTGCGAAAGGAATGCCGGCAGCCGCCGGCGCCGGGGCATGGCCAAAGAGAGCGGATATCCCAGCGCGGGACCAGTTCTACTCGCTTTTTAACGGCATGAACCGGCAGACCCTGTTCCTGCCGCTTTCCTTCGCGGTGTAGAGCGCCGAGTCGGCCTTGCCGAGCACGTCGTCCAGGGGGGTCAGCCCGTAGCTCGGCTTCATCGAGTATTCCGCCACCCCGACGCTCACGGTCATCTGCAGGGGCATGTCATCGATGACCAGCGGGTATTGCTCGACCTTTATCCGGATGCGCTCGGCCAGCGCCTGGGCCTGGGAGACGTCCGCGTTCGGAGCGATAACGACGAATTCCTCCCCGCCATACCGGGCGACCAGATCCGACACACGGCAACAGTCCAGTATGATGTCGGCCACGTGCACAAGCGCCCTGTCGCCCTCGGCGTGGCCGTACGTATCGTTGACCCGCTTGAAGTGGTCGATGTCGACGAGCAGGGCGGAGCAATGGATATTGGCTCGCATGCAGGTGTTGATGATCCGCGTGCCCTCTTCCTCCAGCTTGCGACGGTTGGCCATACCTGTCAGCTGGTCGGTCACGGCGATGCGCCGCATCGTTTCCGTATTATCTTCGAGCTGCGCGACCATGGAGCAGAACGCCTTTTGGAGATCGAGTATTTCCTTGGGCGCCGATACGCTGA
>JBMCLC010000095.1:0-6175 GCA_048614715.1 Oceanidesulfovibrio sp. | reverse complement strand
CGGCTGTTCCAGTCCATGGAGGCGGGCGATGCGGAGGCCGCGGACCTGCCGGCGGCCAGGATCAGCCCTCGGGAATGCCTCATCTGGTATCTGCTGCAGCCCTGATCGGGCGACGGCGACAGGGGGAAGCATGAGCGACGCGCTGGAGCGCTACAAGTACGAAGCCGCGCTGGCTGCGGTGGAGGAAGTAGTATCCGGCATGGTGGTGGGGCTGGGTCACGGGACCACGGCGATCCATGCGCTGCGCGAGATAGCCCGGCGGCTGAAGCATGCCGAACTGCATTCCATTCTCGGCTTGCCCTGTTCCGATCAGGTCGCCTGGCAGGCGCACGCCCTGGGCATCTCCTTGACCACGTTCGAACGCGTTGGGGCCGTCGACCTCACCATAGACGGCGCGGACGAGTTGACCGAGGAGTGCGACGCGGTGAAAGGCGGTGGCGGCGCGCTGCTCTCGGAGAAGATTGTCCATCAGAACAGCCGCCGCGTCATCCTCATAGCAGACCACACGAAGCTCTCGCCCAGGCTGGGCGAAAACCATCTATTGCCGGTGGAGGTTTCGGTATTTGGCTGGCAGGCGCAGCAGCGGTTCATGGAGTCGTTGGGCGCGAAGGCGTCGCTGCGGACCGACGATTCAGATGGGTCTGGGGAGTCCGAAGTCCCCTTCGTGACCGAGCACGGCCACTACATACTGGATTGTCGGTTCCGGGCCCTGGATAATCCCGCGGAGCTGTCCAGAAAGCTGGACGCTCGGGCGGGCGTTATGGAGCACGGGCTGTTTCTGGGACTTGCGCACGAGGCCCGGATCGCTGGCCCGGATGGCGTGCGCGCGCTGCGCCGCGGCTCGTGTCGCGTTCCATAAACAACTGCTTTATTGCGATACCATCCCGCCACCGAAGCGGCGTAGCTCGCAGGAAAACGCGTTTTACGGCAAGCGCTCCTTCCGCAAATGCAGGTTGGAAACAACCATGTATTTGCAAATCATCACACTAGTCCGGTCCCGCATCTTATCCGGTTATCAGCAACGGGGTTGCGCAACGTCCAGGGCCGTGAGGCGGGCAAGGATTCTGTCGAGCAGCCTGAAGTCCACGGGTTTGGCGACATACTCATCCATGCCGGCGGCGAGGAACCGTTCCCGGTCTCCCTTGATGGCGAAGGCGGTGACAGCCACGACGGGCGTGTTCGGCCGCACGCCCGGGGGCGAACCGCTACGTAACAGGCGGGTGGTTTCCATTCCGTCCATTCCCGGCAGGCGTATGTCCAGGAGCACGCAATCGAATTGGAATCGGGCGAGCATCTCCAGGGACTCGCTTCCCGTGGTTGCTGTCATCACCTCGTGTCCTTTGGCCTGGAGAGTGCGGGCAAGCATGCGCCTGCCGCTCTGGTCGTCGTCCACCACGAGAAGGGTGAGGGGCCTGGTGGGCGCATCAGTCTGGCAGGCCGACATGTTTCGCGCGCAGGGCGTGGATCCGGCAAGTTGAAATCGCGCGGTAAAATGGAAGGTCGCGCCAGACCCGATTTCGGATTCCGCCCAGATAGCACCGCCCAGAATGGAAACGAGCCGCTTGCAGATGGCCAGGCCGAGTCCAGTTCCCTGGACATATCGGGCCGTGGATTCCAGGCGTGTGAACGAGTCGAAAATTGTGGACAGTTTGTCGTGGGGAATGCCGGTGCCCTGGTCGGATACCGAGACGTGGATGAGTGGGCCGTCCTCTTCCTCGTCCACGCCGGCCGGTTCAACGAGTACGCCTATCTCGCCCTTCCGGGAGAACTTTATCGCGTTGGACAGCAGGTTCATGAGCACCTGCCGAAAACGGGTCTGATCGCCCACCACGAAGGATGGCGTGGCCGGGTCGATGCGCAGATTGAGAGACAACTCCCTGTTTTCCAGCTGGGGCCGGAAAAGCGCCATGGTCTCGTTGATCATGCTCCGTATGGAGAAGACTTCCTGCTCTAGCTCCACATGGCCGGCTTCGATTCTGGAAATATCCAGGATGTCGTTGATGATTTCCAGAAGTTCTCTGGATGATAAGCGAATGTAGTTAAGGCTTTCGCGCTGCTCGTCCGTGGGCGTGCTGTTCAGGACCAGGGACGTGAACCCGATGATGGAGTTGAGCGGGGTGCGGATCTCGTGGCTCATGCTGGCGAGGAAGGAGGATTTCGCTTCGTTGGCGGATTCCGCTGCCTCACGCGCCTTCCTGAGCTGGCTTTCCATCTCCCGCGCCAGGGTCACGTCTCTGCCGGTCTCCCAGGTGGCCCATCCGGGAATGGGAAAATCCCTGGCGATGTTGGTCCACGCGGTCACGAGGAGCGATCCGTCGGCCGCGGAAATGGCGATCTCGCGGTCCGTGCAGCAACCGTGTGGCGGGGACGGAGGCGCCGCATCGCCAGCCGGGTAGAGCAGGGACGAGGCGTTCGGATTGAGCACGATCTGCTCGCTCGTGTACCCGGTTACCCGTTCGCATTCCTTGTTCCAGAAAATGTGCACGCCGTTCTCGTCGAATGCCCGGACCATGAGCGGCAGGTTGTCCACCAGCAGTTCGAGGCGCTCGCGCGACCGGGATAGCTCCATGGTGCGCACCCGCACCAGTCGCTCCAGTTCCTCGCGCGCCTGGGCCCGCTGGGTGATGTCGGTGGCCGTTACCAGAACGCCCCAGGTGGCCACCCGGTTCGCGGTGACTTCCCAGCATCGGTCGTACGCGCGCACTTCCGCGGACGATTTGAACCCCATGCGCGCCAGGGCGGCGTCGAATCCGCGAAAGGACGCTACGGCGTCCGGGAAGGCGGATTCCAGAAAGAACGGCCCATCGAGCGTGTTTCCGACGGCAAGTCCGAGCTGCGCGGCGCTGTCGTTGGCCTGCAGGATAACGCGGCTGACCGGGTGGACCAGGAGCGCAGGGTGGACCATGCCGTGGAGCATGGTTTCCGTGACGCGGCGGTACTCGGCAAGCTCGCGGTTTCGCAGAACCTGGCGTCCAGAGGCCTTGAGCGCCTTGTCCAGAATCTCGGGCCCGGAATCCGGAGGGATGAAGGCGGCGGACCCCTGGGAGGCGGCTTCCGCAATGACTGCGAGGTCGCTCACCAGGTAGATGACAGGCAACACCGGATCGAGGGAGCGCAGGCGTCCCACAAGCCGGACGGCGCCTTCGGGCTCCACGTCATCGTCAACCAGTGCGATATCCGGCTTGTGCCGCGCCGCGGCAAGCAGGGCCTCGCGGCCATGCTCCACGGACACGACGCCATGGTAGACATCGCTTCTGGACTCCATGGCCGCGGTGGACCGCGGTCCCACAGCAAGAACCACTGGACCGCCGTCGCCGAACCTTTCTGGCCATGGCATGGAAAATGGAGTGTTCTGCCAGTCCTTGTGCATGGCTACCAGCCCCCTAATGCATTTCCATGAGGAGGTTGGATGTCCAGTCCAGGGCCCCGGAATAGCAGCCTGCGACCATGGCCGGATCGAGACGCATGGCCTCCACTGCGGCGTCCAGTCCTTTCCAGTCGCCATTCTCAAAGGAAAGCGCGAGACCCAGCCAACGGGCTGCTTCATTCTCTTCGCCCATGAGCGCCGCCACGATTTCAGCTTCCAGGTTCAAAGGTTCCAGAAGCTCGTCCATGGGAGTGCAGAGCATGACGTCGAGCAGGGAGAAAAGGCCGAGCAGGAAGCGCGATCTGGAATCATCCTCCGAGAGGTTCAGGCTGCGAGCCGAGAGTTCCAGGAATCGGGCGCGCTGGACCGAGACGAAGGCAAGCTCCCGCGTCGTACTGCTGCCGGCGAAGTCCGCCATTATGATGACCCGCAGCCAGTCCACCGTCTGCCGCCAGCCGATCAGCGTGACGGCCTGCTCGACGGAGCCGATCGTTCTTCGCAGACCGAAGAATGGGGAGTTGAGGTAGTTGACCAGTTTGTAGCTCAGGCCGACATCGGCCCGGATGGCTTCCGCCAGCTCATCCAGGGCCAGATCCTCGCACTCCATGAGCTTGAGCAGGCGCAAACGGCCGGACTCGTGGGAGTTCAGCGTCCGGCGGGAAACGATCTCCGGTTGCTTGAAAAAGCACCCTTGGAACAGGCTGCAACCGTAGGTCTCGGCGAGCTGCCGCGCTTTGAGGTTCTCCACCCTCTTGGCCAGGAGCTGTTTGCCGGCCGCCCGACCGAACGCGGCGGCGCGCATGATTTCTTTCATGGATGCGGCGCGCATGTCGATGCTGAGGTAGCAGGCAATGGAGAGCAGCCATTCCGCGCCGGGCCTGGCCCGGAAATCTTCCACGGCGATCGGGTATCCTTTGGCGGCAAGGCGTCTGAGCGCATGCTCCATGGCCGGGTCGTCGGCGTGGGTTTCGCTGAACGCGATCACCATGCAGGAGGCGGGCAGGGCCTCCGGGAGTCCTGAACGAATGCTTTTGGGCGAAAAGCTGAGGACGATGTGGCTGACTGCGCCCTGGCCTTCTGGCGTGCAGAAGCTCGCCGCCGCGGTGACAGCCAGGCTGGCGAGATCGTTGTCCTGGGCCGGATCGACGGAAATTGTGTCGTCCCGATAGAGCAGCTCGAACCCCCATACATCGCCTTGGCGGGTGAATACAGGCTGCTTGACGACGCACACGTCGTGGTAGGTTTTTACTTCCTGCGTCATTTCCGGCTCGGGATGTGGTGCCAGGAGGAACGTTGAGGATACGCGAAGATTCGGAGGTGGCCCTTCTGGCCCGGATCCCACGATAAAAAAACGAATTCTAGAATTATCCGTCTCGGAATGCAAGAAACCCCGGGTTCGTATTCCATAAAAAAAAATAAGTCGGCGGCGGCGCGAACCAACGCGCCCGGCAGCGCTAGGGGGCGGCTGGAGAGGAGCTGTTCACTGCGGTGGATTCGCCTGGATCGGCGGAGTGATCCTCGGACGTCAGCCTTTCAATGTCCGGAATTACCAGGGTGTCGTCCAGCTCTTCGGCGGATGCGAAGTCGCGAATAGCCTGCGACGTGTTGCCGAGCCTGGTCCAGGCCATGCCACGGCGCAGGTAGGCCTCGGCCAGGGTGGAGTCGATGGCCAAAGCCGTGGTGTAGTCCTGCACGGCCTCGCGGTGCTGGCCGCGGTCCATGGCGATGTCGGCGCGTCGGAGGTAGGCCGCCGCCATGTCGGGGTCGAGTTCGATGGCGCGGGAAAAATCCTGGGCGGCGTTCTGGTCCGCGCCGATCCGCCACCAGGCAAGCCCGCGCTGGAAGTGGGTGATGGCAAGGTTACGCGGTGCGAGCTCGCCGGATTCGATGGCCCGGGTCATGAACTTGATGGCGTATTCTTCGCCGGCTGCGCGCAACGATTCCAGGAGCGGAGTGATGACGAACCGCTGGTCGATGCGGTGGGCGGCGGAGATGTCCCGCATGGACTGTTCCGGGTCGCCTGCGAGGGCGTGGGAAAGGCCGCGTATGAAGAGCGCCCGTCCGTTGTTCGGGTTGAGTTCCAGCGCCGAGTTGAAATCCGCGATGGCGAGGGCGTATTCGCCCAGTTCCTTGTAGGTGACGCCGCGTTTGATGAAGGCTTCGAGAAACCTGGGGTTGCGCTCGATGGCCGTGGTCAGGTCGTCCAGTGCGCGGTCGTACTCTTCGAGGTAGAACCACGCATTGCCGCGGTTGTAGAGGGCTATGGTGAGGTTGGTGTCCGCCAGGTCGCCGGATTCGATGGCCGTGGTGAGCAGTTCCTGACCGCGTATATAGTCGCCTGCGCGCACAGCTTCCAGGCCGGCTCGTACGTCCTCGTACGCGGCGGCGCGGCCAATGCCTGCGGTTGCGCAGACAATGCACAGGCAGATCAGGAAGGTGCGGCAGAAAGAGTGGGTGCGTTGCAGTGTGTAGCGCATGGTTGTCCGGGACGCCACGGAGTTGGTGGGACGTGGCGTGCGGGAACAGTGTAGAAAAAACATGGGCGCGGAGCAAATGCGCGTTTCCCAAGTCCTGGTGTTTCTGCTCCGCGCCTGGTATCCGCCCGCGGCCGGAACCGTATCCGGATCAAGGCGGAATACTGTTGGAAAAGGCTGAACACCACACTCCACGAATGAATTACTCAAGGCCCAATGCTTGAAACATTCTGCTCCCGCGGCAATCGCCGAGCGGCCACGCTTTTTTGCGCGGCCGCGCCTACAATTTAGAGCAATCCACTGTGAGTCATTTGTTTTCTCGGTATTATCCAGA
>JBMCLC010000094.1:0-6198 GCA_048614715.1 Oceanidesulfovibrio sp. | reverse complement strand
ATGGACGCGCCGATCCGGCATTCCCTGTCGTCCACCCGATACGGCGTGGACAGGGTCTGGATGATCTGTTCCGCCACGCCGTTGATGTCCTGGGGCCTGGCCGGGTTGACCAGGAGAATGCAGAACTCGTCGCCGCCGAGGCGGGCGAGGGTGTCGGACTTGCGGACTCTGTTGCGCAGCCTGCCGGCGGCCTCGGCCAGGACGACGTCTCCCGTGTGGTGGCCGTGGTTGTCGTTCACGTCCTTGAAATCATCGAGGTCGATGTACAACAGGGCCAGGGTGTGGTCCATGCGGGCCGACTGGGCGATGAGCTGATCGAATCGGTTGAGGAACAGGTGGCGGTTGGGTATGCCGGTGAGCTCGTCTATGGTGGCCAGGCGCTTGAGGTGTTGCTCCCGCGCCTTGCGTTCGGTGATGTCCTCGGCCAGGCCCTCGATGGAGAGAATGTTCCCGTGCTCGTCGTGCAGCGCGCGGGCGTTGATGGATATCCAGATGTCGTCTCCTTCGAGACGCACGGTTCTGCTCTCGCAGCTTATGATCTGGCCCTTGTCCCGGAGCCGGCCGAAGCACTCGTCGCGGACTTCGCTTTCGGGAAAGAGATGCTCCAGGGCAGTCGGCACGCCCTCCAGGAAGCGTTCCGGGGTCGGGTAGCCGAACATGTGGGCCATGGCCGGATTGACCTTGAGGTACGGCCCGTCGGGTTTGGCGAGGAATATTCCCTCCACGGCGTTTTCGAAGATGTTGCGGTAGGTGGCCTCGGCCGACCGCAAGGCCTCCTCCAGTTCTTTCTGCTCGGAGATGTTGGCGATCATGCCGATCAGGTAGCGCGGGCCATCGGTGGGACTGCCCACGCACGTGAGCGTGGTGCGGCCCCAGAACACCGAACCGTCCTTGCGCACGTAACGTTTTTCCGCGGTCATCTGCGACTGGCCTCCTTCGAGTAGACGCAGATACTCCTCAGCGCGGCCGTCGCGGTCCTCGGACAGGCTTAGGTCGTTGATGTGCAGCGCAGCGATTTCCTCTCGGGAATAGCCCATCATTGCGCAGAAAGCGGGGTTCGCGTCGATGAACGAGCCGGTTCTGTCGCCGAGCACGATGCCTAAGCCGGCGGACATGAATATGGCGCGGAAACGAGCCTCGCTGTCGCGCAGGGCGCGCTCAATGCTGATTTTTTCGCTGATGTCGATGCCTGAGACGATGACCTGCGGCGGCGTGTCCGCAGGGCCGGGCAACCTGGAGCACGTCCAGGATATCGTACGTTCGAGACCGTTCACATCCGTGATGGCGGCTTCGAAAAAGATCGGGCTTTGCACCTGCGATGAATTCAGGACGGCGGCCAGATTATCCCGAACGGTTTCGCGGTGGATGTCCAGAAAGCGGTCGAGAAACGGGCCCTCGGCGCAGCCGGCGCCCCTGTTGCAGAAGTGGTTCCGGCAGGTGTTGTTGCAGCGGACCACGGTGAGCGATTCGTCCAGTACCAGGATGAGCGCGCCGGAGGTGTCCAGCAGCGTGGCGATATAGTCCCGCTCCAGCGCCAGCTCTTCCTGGGCTTTGCGCCGTTCGGCCACCTCGGCCACAAGTAGCTCGTTGGCTCGCGTCAGCTCGCTGGTCCTTTCGGTCACCTCGGCGGCAAGCCGTTCGCGGTGGACCAGCAGTTCCCGCTCGGACGCCTCCAGCCGTTCGATTGTGGCCTGGAGCGTCGTGTTCACGGACTTGATGTAGCGGTTCGTCTCGTGGCTCTCCATGGTGTTGGCGGTGGAGTTGAGAAGAACGGGCAACAGGGCGAGGCCGGTGTCGGTGACGACATCGCGGTTTCCCCACAAGATGGCGACATACATGCCGCGGATGCGCGAGGCCGTGGCCAGACTCTGCAGGACAATGTGCGCCGAGCGGTCCTTGGTTGAGATGACCACCGGGGTGTTGCGCAGTAAGGCGTATGAGAACGTGCGATCCTCGATGATTGCCTCCACCTCGTCCGCCAGACGGTCCTGTTCCGCTTCTGGCCGTACGGCCTGGAGTATGAAGTCCGCCGTCTCTTCGTCCACGGTGTAAATGCCGGAGACTACGCTCGGCATAACAGTCTCCAGCTCATCCAGAACCCTGTCCAGAAAGGCTTGGGGAGCCGTGTCGACGCCGTGCAGGCCGCTCATGGCCACCGCTGTTCCCAGGGCGCTCATGGCCAGATCCTTCTCCATGATCAGCAGCTTGATGCGATCCTCGAGAAACCGGAGATGCTCGTCTTTGTGTTCTGGAATCATTCGTCCATGTTCCCGGGCAAAAACGTGTAGATGATATCATCGACCATGTGGTCCGCCTGGCTGGCCAGGGGAGCGATGTCCGAGGGGGAGAGGCCGAGGCGTTCCCAGGCTTCCGGTGAAAGGGGAGAGACGGCGAACTTGCCGCGATAGCCGTTCCGCAACGCCCGGGCGAGGACATCCGCCACGTGGAGCACGGCGCAGTCCATGGTCTTCACCGAGAGTTCGGGTTCATGGTGGCAGCGTATGATGTTGCGAAGGCTGTCCGGAAAGCTCCAGGCCTCGAGCATGGCCTCGGCTACTTCGGTGTGGTCGAAGCCGAGCAGTTTGCGCTCCGCTTCGTGGATAAGGCACGGAGCCTGCGTGGCCATGATGAGGACCTCGAGGGCGGCGTGGGGGAAAGTCTTGAAAATCACCAGACGGCCAATGTCGTGGATGAGGCCGAGTAGGAAGAAGCGCTCCTCGAAAAGGCCGGGAACGCGGGAGGCCAGCAGCTTGGCGAAAACGACGGCCGCTATGGAATGGGTCCAGAACCGCTTCATGCTGAAGAAATCCCGAGGGATGTCATGGAAATACTGGACCACGGAAATGCCGAGCGTCAGGATGGAAATCTCTTTGGCTCCCACAAGGGTGGTGGCCCGGGCAATGCTGTCCACCTTGTGCGGCAAGCCGTAGAAGGGGCTGTTCACAAGCTGCATCAGCCGCATGGCCACGCTCGGGTCCTTGCTCACGACTTCCGCGACATGGGCTGAGGAGCTTTTCGGATTGTCGAGCACCTCCATGATCTGGAAGTAGATCTCGGGAAAGGAGACGAGTTCCACTTCCTGGGAGACTATCTGCCCGACGCTCTCCGGCAGCTTGGGCGTGAAGGCGTCGTAATCCACCAGGGTGGGCGGAGTGTGGCCGTCCTCGGGCTCGCCCACGTATTTTCCGGCGGCGAGACCGGCCGCCGTGCGCAAGGTGGCCAAGCGGCACAGCTCTTCGATCACGGGATCGCTTCTGTCGCAGAAACGGAACAACCGTTGCGCGTAGTGGTCGCTTTTTTCCAGGATTTCGGGATCGAGGGTCTCCAGGGACGAGGCGAGGCAGGAATCCTGTTCAAGGCCCTTGATGTTGGCCTGCGTCACGCCCCATATCTTGAATATGCGCAGGTGCTTTTCCTGGAGAGTGGTGCTCTTCGGCAGGAGCAGCCGCCCATTCGGGCCATGCAGATCCTCGGCGAGGGTCATGCCGGTGGTCAGATCGTCTATGAAGATCATTCCCATTGTCGGAAAATAGCTTTTCACGTTGTCCGTGTCCAGACGATACCTTAATGGGAGAGCCGCCAAATCCGAGCAATCGCTTGTTGGAGGGCGGAAGGCGGAAAGTGTGGAGGGGTAAACATCCAAGGAAAACCAAGCGCCACGCAGCGGCTGCCGCATGCACCCGGGGGGCAGGCGCCCGCGTTGACATGGCACTCCGCAATGATATCTTCAGCACTCGAATCATTGCGGCTCGGCCGTGCTATCCCGGAGTTTTCCATTCCATGAGCCAATCCAAGTCCGCGGACGAACCGCAGGAACTGATACCCATCTCCCCGATGATGATCTTCCCCAAGGCCATGGGGCAGTTCAGCGTCTATCTGAGGCAGGGGGGCAAATACGTTCTGTATTCGGGCAAGAACGAACGATTCACCGAGCGGCACCGCGAGGCCCTGCAGGATATCGGCGTCAGCCAGGTGTATATCCTGCCGCAGCACAAGGAACAGTACGACCGCTACGTGGAGCAGAACCTGGGCCGCATCCTCAACGACGAGGAGGTGCCCATACGCGAACGCGCGGGCGTGCTCTACAACGCCTCGGTCGAACTCATGCGAGAGACGTTCGAAACGAATCTCCCCATGCCGCTGGGGCGCAAGCAGTTCGAACGGCTCACGGAGCTCGTGCGCTACTCCGCCTCCTTTCTCACGCTGGAGCGGGCGCTCAAAGCCATGGCCGGCTTCATCTCCCACGACTACAAGACCTACACCCACAGCGTGCAGGTGTTCGTGTACGTGTTGTCCGTGCTCTCCACCTACGAAATGGGCAAGGAAGAGCTGGTGCAGAGCGGTCTGGGCGCCATTCTCCACGACCTGGGCAAGGCCAGGATACCCAAGTACATCCTCTACAAACCCGGCGAACTCACCGGCGAGGAGCGCGAGCTGGTCAACACCCATCCGCTCCAGGGCGTGTCAATGTGCGCGCAACTGCCGCTTTCGTCCAACGCCACGAACACAATCCTGTTCCACCACGAGCGCATGGACGGCAAAGGCTATCCCACCAAACTCAAGGGCCAGGACCTCCCCCTGTGCGTCCGGGTGGCGGCCGTGTGCGACGTCTACGACATGCTCATCACCAACAAGCCGTACGCTAAGGCCCTCAAACCCTACGAGGCGCTCAAGCTCATGCGCGATGGTATGAAGGGCGCCTTCGACCTGGAAGCCTACAAACGGCTCATCAATGTCCTCAGCGGTGCGGAAATCATTTAGTGCGTCTTCACCGCGACATACGAAGTTCGTCTGAAACAACCAATTCTTTCAAATAAATGCATAAGAGTATTTCAAACATAGAATGCTCCAGCCGGAACACAACATGCCAGCGCCAGACAATGTGAAGCCCCACGAGACACTGACCGGCAATGATTTCTTTCGGGTGTCGCCCATGGTGCTCTTTCCGGAGACCATGAACGAGTTCAGCGTGTATCTGAAGCACGAGAAGGGCTACACCCTGTATTGCCACGCGGACGAACGGTTTTCGGAAAAGCACCGCCGCCTGCTCTACGAAAACGGCGTGGCAGAGGTCTACGTGCAGCTCAAGGAGAAGGACCAGTTCGAGCGCTATCTGGAAGACCACCTCGGCGAGATCCTGACGAACGAGGCCCTGCCGCTCAAGGAGCGCTCCCGCGTGCTCTACTCGGTGTCCTCATCGCTGGTGGAGGACACCTTCCGCACCAAGCTGCCGGCCTCCATCAAGCGCGAATCCTTCGAACGCGTCACGGCCATGGTCCGCAAGGGCACGGAGTTCCTCACCCAGAAGGATTCGCTACGCGCCATGGCCTCACTCATCTCCAACCACTACCAGACGTACACCCATTCGGTGCACGTCTTCGTGTACACCACGGCCGTTCTGCAAGCATACGCGTTTTCACGGGAGGACATGGTGCAGGTTGGACTGGGCGCCGTGCTCCACGATGTTGGCAAGTCCACCATCTCCAAGCGCATACTGGACAAGCCGGGCCGGCTGGACCGCGAAGAGCGCGAGATCATCAACAGCCATCCCGTGAAGGGCGTGTCCCTGTGCGCCTCCATGCCGTTGTCGCAGTCTGCGCTGAACTGCATCCTCTTCCACCACGAGCGCATGGACGGCCAGGGTTATCCATCCGGCATGACAGAGGAGAGCATACCCCTGCCGGTCCGGGTGGTTTCCGTGTGCGACTGCTACGACGCCCTGACGTCCGACCGGCCCTACGCCGACGCCCTGGAGCCGTACGAGGCTCTCAAGCTCATGCGCGACGAGATGCGTGGCGCCTTCGACCTCGACGTGTTCAAACGGCTCATCGCCGTGCTTTCGGATTCCAGGATAGTATGAGCGATTCCATACGCGACCTGCACTCGGTCCTGGAGATTTTGGGCGAAATCGCGTCCGAAGCGGGACGCGATCTCGCCGTGCGCTACGCCATTGGCCGCTCAGCCGTGGACGTGCGCTACAAGGAAGACCAGACGCCGGTGACCGACGCGGACGACGCCGCCCAGGAAATAATAGCCGCCGGACTGAACGCCGCCTTTCCGGGCGTTCCCGTGATTTCGGAGGAGTCCGCCCTGCCGGACTACGAGACGCGCAAGGATTGGCCCGAGTTCTTTCTTGTCGATCCCCTGGACGGCACCAAGGGGTTTGTCCACCGCACGGACGATTTCTACGTGAACATC
>JBMCLC010000093.1:0-6203 GCA_048614715.1 Oceanidesulfovibrio sp. | reverse complement strand
GAGGACGAACGCGGCCTCGACCCGGCGCCGCTGCATTACTACCGCGGCGAGGCGTGTCTGCAGGCCTTGGACATGGACTGCGCCGAGTCGATGTTCTCGCGCGTCATTTCCGCGAATCCGCCCAACGTCCTCTTTGCGGAGCGCGCCGAGGCGCGTTGGCGCGCGGTGCAGATGATCCGCAGGGCAGCGCTCAAGACCAGTGTGGGCGTCCGCATCGCGCTCGCGGAGCGTATCACCCGTGCGGACATGGCCGCCATGCTCGTGGAGGAACTGGACGTGGGCCGGTTGTACGAGAAGACGGCGGCCGTGGGCAGCGAGTACGTGGACGCCGGCGTGGCCGACCCCACCGCGGGCCCCGTGCTCTCGGATGTGGCCAACCATCCTTTGCGAGCGGATATCGAAGCCGTGACGCGCTACGGGGTACGGGGTCTGCAGCCGTTCCATGGCGGGCAATTCAAACCGGACGTGCCTCTTTCCAAGGCGGAAGGGGCTATGATATTGGAAGACATCATCGTACGAGCCTCCGGCGACGATTCATTGGCGACCCGGTATATCGGCCGGGAAAGCCCCTTTGTCGACGTGCGGCCCGACCATCCTTTCTTCAACGCGGTGATGCTCGTGACAACCAGGGGCCTGTTCGCCACAAACGCCAGGCAGGGGCGGTTCGATCCCCTGGCGCCTCTTTCCGGGGCCGAAGCCGCGCTCGCCGTGAGCGCGCTGAAGACGGAACTCAACGTTTGGTAAGCTTGGCGCATTGAAAACCACATGACAAGATCATTCAGGACGGCCGCTTGTCTGATGATGGCGGCCGTAGTCGTCTCCGCATCGCTCCTGTTCCCGCATCGCGAGGCATCCGCGGCCCTCGTGGAGATCGTCGCGTCGTCGCCTGGGGAATCCAACGCCACCAACGCGACGAATGAAACCGGCGCCTCAGTGCCGGTGGAGCAGGGCTCCATCCCGGATCGCGCGCTACGCCAGGCAGTGCTCCAGGCCGCGAACGACATCCTGCCCGCGCCCATAGAGGACGCCCGTCGCGTGATGCTGGACCGCATGCTCGCAAAGCGCGCCCAGGGCTTTGTCATCAGCTATGCGGAGCAGGAGTCCCGGACCGAGAACGACGCGGTGGTCCGCGTATTCGACGTGCAGGTCAACCGCCGCAGCCTCAAGCAGTGGCTGCGCCAGCTCGGGCTGTTCGCCACTGCGCATTTCGATCTCGGGTACTCGCGTTCCATTCAGGGCGCCACCGCGGAGCAGATTCAGAGCATCGACCAGCTTGCCATGCTCATGGGCCTGGACCTGCGGGCCGGCGTCACGCCCGCCATCACCATCAGCAGGGAAGGGGAGTCCTGGAAAGGCTCCCTGCAGGCTGATTCCGGCACACTGAGCCGGACCAGCGAGAGTCTGTCGTCCGTGTGGCTGGCGCTGTGGGGCGAGTATTTCGCCGGCCGCTACGAGCAGGACTCGCTCCTGGCCGCGGCGGCGTCCAACGGCTTGAAAGAAGAGACCATGGCCAACGCCCGCGGCACGCTCACCGTGCGGGGCTGGACCTCTCTCGACGCGGTGGGTTCCTTCGACGTGCACCTGAAGAGCTGGCCTGCCGAGGCCCAGGACGTGGCCTTCGGCGACATGCACTTCGGCGCCAGCTCCATAGCCGCCACCTGGAGCCTCACCGCCAAGCAGCCCAACGCCCTCAAGGAACGCATCGACGAGTACATTGCCGGCAAGGATCTGAAGTACACCCTGTCGCTGGAGGCGCCGGCCTCCCCGGCGGCGGGAAACGCCACCGAGGCCACCGAGGCCGAAACTGTGGTCATCGAAGGGGCGTCGGAGGAGGTGTCCGACCAGTTGGACGAGGCCCTGAAAAACGCGGAGCAGGAGGCTTCCCGCCAGACCATGCAGGAAGAGACGCCCGGGCTGGACTCGCTGGTGGATTCGCTGGCCGAGTCCATCACGAGCAAGGCGAGCAACGGCACCGGGTCCAACGGCTCCGCAGCGACTGAATCCCAAAGCGCGCCAAGCCCGGGCGGCGACATGCCTGTGCGGAATCAGGGCGACGCCCAAGGCTACGGCCCCAAATGGCGGGACAATCCCGAGTCCGGGGGCCAAGAGCCGCTGCATTGAGCGGAGCAGGCGCGGCCGGCGGGTTTTGTTCGTCCGAATGAAAAAACCCCGGAAGGGCGATGCCGTTCCGGGGTTTCTGCGTCGAAATTTTTCCCAAGATAGGGTGTGCTACTCGGAGGAACTGTTCTTTTTCTCGGTGTCCTCTTCCTTTTCCTTCTTGTCGGAAGGGGTCACGTCGATTTCCTCCGGTTCCGAGGTCGCCTTCTTGAAGTTGCGGATTGCCTTGCCCATGCCGCCGCCGATTTCAGGCAGCTTGTTCGCGCCAAAAATGACGAGCACGATAAGCAGGACGATCAACAACTCCCATATGCCAAATCCACCGATCATATTTCATTCCTCCGCAGGGTGTTGGCGAGGTCATACACCTGCCCACAACCCAGGTCAAGGATTGCCGCGGAGACACTTGCCACATAAGACGAGTCGGGCTACACAACTCCTCTTTCGGGTGCGGCTGCGCCGGGTTTGTTCCGTCGCCGCAACCCATCGCATGTCAGGCAGGATGTTGCAGATGAGCCCACGTTCCAAGGTTTCCGCGTTTCCCGGGCGTAGCTGCGTCTTTTGGAACAGCAGCCGCTGCATGCGCGAGGAGCGAATCAATCCCGGACTCAATCAGGAATACCGCTGCACCGTCCTGAAACGGTGGGAGAACGCTTTCGATGCGCTTATCGACCGGGTGGACGCCTTCGGCCTGGACGACGAGCAGGCCAGCCACATCTGGGAGCGGCGCCTGGAAGCGATGATCCGGCGCGGCGCCCAGTGCCGCGAATTCGAGCTGTTGTCCGGCGATGTCGATGCCGAGGAGATGCCCGCCATTGCGTGCCGGCACGTGTTCGGCGAGCTGTGCATGCTCAGGCTGCCACGTTGCGGCGGCATTTGCCCGTGCTATATTTCCCGCAGGGACACCGTGGACCACGCCATGTCGATCGACAGCAAGGACCCGCACAAGGAGTGACAGCCATGACCCACGACGACGCGACGCCGGCCTTTGTGGCCATTCCGCACATGCATCCCGATGCCGCGCCCGAGGCCCTGGGATCGCTGCCGCTGCAGGTGCGGTTCTTCGATCCGGGGCTGGCCCCGAGGAACATGGGCGATACGTACTACCGGCCGGAGTTCCTGCCGTTCGACACCCAGGCGGCGCGTGGGGCGCTGCGCTCCATGCAGGAGTTCGGCGAAAGCTTCGGCAAGCCCGGTCAGCTTGTGGCCGTCACGGCCAGGGGTCTGGAGGAATACTACGGCGGCGCGCAGCAGCCTGGTCCCGAGATGGCCGAGCTGGCGCAGTTCGTGCGCAGCCAGGGCGCCATGCCGGATCCTGAAGCCGCGGCCGACGATCCAGCGGTGCTGGAGCGCGCCATGGCCCAGAGCTGCCAGCTCACCCTGTTGCTGGCCTGGGCTGCTGAGCAGCGGTACCTGGAGATCGCCGAGGCCGCCGGCAGGGTGGATCTTTTGCAGCAACGGCTCGACGCCGCCCTGGATCGCGGGGGTGACGAGGATGAAGACGAGGAATCCGCCGGCCTGCCGTTCTCCGTGGCCGGCATACCCGGGGTACTGAAAGTGGACGCCCTGGGCTGGGAGCTTGCGGCGGAGAAGATGGCTTTCTTCCTGCCGCCGACCACCGCGTTTTTTGCCTGGGATCCGCGCATAGCCGGCGAGCTTGCCGAGCGCGGCCTGGAGCCGGAACCCATCGCGGATGCTCCTGTACAGGGGCTTTTGGAATACGCTGCGCCGTGCTGGCAACTCACAGGTCGGTCTAGGATTCCGGAGGACATGGCCTGGCTGGCCGACGTGCGGCGGCTGGTGCTTTGGAACGTTTCGTATAGATAACGACGTCTTGCTGGAGCATTCATGCGTCTTACTCTGCGCAACCGCGAGGGGCACGGTAACACGTTTCATCCCCCCAGACCGCTCAAGGGGCTGATCTTCGACTGCGATGGCGTCCTGCTGGACACCATGGAGTCGAACCAGGTCTACTACAACATGATTCTGGAAAAGCTCGAGCTGGACCCCATGACGCCCGAGCAGTTGCATTACGTGCACAGCCACACCGCGAGGCAGTCCGTGGAGCACATCGTGCCGCGGTCCATGCACCACCGCATTCCGGAGGCCCTGGCGCAGGTGAGCTACATGCGCGACATTCTGCCGCACCTGAGCGCCATGGACGGGCTGATTCCGGCTCTCAACTGGTGCCAGGCCGCCGGGCTGAGGATGGGCGTGGCCACCAATCGTTCCACCACCATGGACCGGGTGATCCAGATGTTCGGTCTGCAACGGTACTTCTCGCCGGTGATGACGGCTTCCAAGACGCGGGCCAAGCCGAACCCGGACCAACTCACGCACATCCTGCGCGTGTGGAACGTGCATCCCCAGGAGGTCGCCTTTGTGGGCGACACGGTGGTGGACCAGCTGACTGCGGAGCGGGCCAGGGTGCCGTTCTGGTCCTTCAGGGACGAGTCATTACTTGCGGACGCGCACATACGCGATTATTGTCAGTTTATCGCCCGACTCTCCAAGGTCGTGCACACTCCGGGAGGGTGTCGGGTGCGGTGATTTTTTTTACTTGATTTGATTTGGCAACCGATGAAAGAATGACTCCCAAGATTATAATCGGGAGTCGCCCTGATTCGTCATGTACAAGGATGGTGCGATGTTCCTCTTTGAAAATTTTCTCGAGGGTTTGGCGACAGTCCTCGGTATAGTCCTGACAGCGTATTTCTGGATCGTCATCATTTCTGCGCTGCTTTCCTGGGTGAATCCTGATCCGTACAACCCCATCGTACGGGCGTTGCGCACTCTGACGGAGCCGGTTTTCTACCGCATTCGCCGGTGGCTTCCTTTCGTCATGGTCGGCGGCTTCGATCTTTCCCCCATCGTAGTCCTGCTTGCTATCCAGTTCCTGCAAGTCTTTCTCGTTCGTTCACTGGTGCAATTGGCGCATTCCATGTAACGACCCGAGTTGGAGTTACGTTTGGCTGCAAGCGAGACATCCATAAACCACCATTACAGGGCCGCGAATCTGCGGCCCGAGTATGCGCACTGCGCCAAAAGCGGCGACTGGCTGATCGACGTATGGGTGCAGCCCGGCGCCTCGCGCGACGAGTCGGCGGGCGTGTTCCAGGGCCGGCTCAAGCTCAAGCTCAGCGCGCCGGCGGTGGAGAACAAGGCCAACAAGGCGCTCGTCAAATATGTCGCCAAACGCCTGGGCCTCAAGCCGCGCGACGTGGAACTCGTGAAGGGCCATACGAGCCGCGCCAAGACCCTGGCCATCGCCTCACACTCAGAACCCGCCTGGGACAAACTCGTTCCGGGCGACAACGGATAACCACATCAGCACAAGGAGAAGCTCCATGGAACAGCGTGATCTCGACCTGCTGGAGAAGCACAAGGAGCACGACGCCGAACTCAAGGCGCTCTGGGAGGAACACCTCTTCTACGAGCAGCAGCTTGAAAAATTCGAGAGCAAGGCCGGTCTGTCGCCAAGCGAGCAGAAGACCGTCAGCGAAATCAAAAAAAAGAAACTCAGCGGAAAAACCAAGATACAAGGCATACTGGACAGGTACCGCTCCACGGAGAACTAAGAAATGGAATACACCGGAGCCGAGATACTGCTCGAGTGCTTGAAGCGTGAAGGCGTCGAAGTCGTCTTCGGATTTCCCGGCGGCGCCGTCATCGACATCTATGACGCGATCCCGCGATATTCGCTACGGCATATACTGGTACGCCACGAGCAAGGGGCCGTACACGCCGCGGATGGATATGCGCGCGCCTCGGGCAAGGTCGGCGTGGCTCTGGTCACTTCCGGCCCGGGCGCCACGAACACCGTGACGGGCATTGCCAACGCGTACTGCGACTCCATCCCCATGGTCGTGCTCACCGGCCAGGTGCCCACTCCACTGATCGGCAACGACGCGTTCCAGGAAGTGGACATCGTTGGCATCACCCGGCCATGCACCAAGCACAACTACCTGGTGAAGGATGTGAACCAGCTCGCGAACGTGATCCGTGAGGCGTTCTATCTTGCGCGCTCGGGCCGGCCTGGCCCCGTGCTCGTGGACCTGCCCAAGGACGTGGTGCAGGCCAGGACG
>JBMCLC010000092.1:0-6244 GCA_048614715.1 Oceanidesulfovibrio sp. | reverse complement strand
GTCAGTGAGAGTGACTCGGCAATTAATCCGCCCGCGTCGATGCTGTCTGCATCCACCCGCACGGTTCCTTGGGGCTTGGTCGCAAGATCGGTGAGACGCGCCTCGATGCGCGCGCTTCCCACAGCCGCGCCCGGAGCCTGCACGTTGTCCAGGGCGGCCGTGAGGTCCACGGCCTGGCCGCCGCCTTCCTGCCTGAGCGTGATGCTCGTCTGCAGCGCGCCGCCGAGATCCACGCCGGCAAAGGCGCCCAGCTTGCCCAGGTCCTCGGACCCGCCGGCCAGCGACCCGGCGACCACGCTTGAGTCGGGATGCACCGCCACGTCGCCGTCCAGGGCGACACCCGGACCGCGGATCACGAGATTGTCCAGGGCTATCCGCTCTTGGCCGAGGGTGAACCGGGTGTCCACTTCCAGGGCGGCCGGCCTCCCTTCCACGGTGGCCGCCAGATTAACGGAAGCCTCGCCAGACCAAGATTCCAGCGGTCCCGAACCGTTGATGGCCACACGAAGCGACTCGAAAGCCTGCTCGTGCACCCTGGGATCGCTGATGGACAGATCCAGCGCGATGTCCGGCGCGCCCATGTCGCCCGTGCCCTGCACCGAGGCCTTGAGCGAGCCGCCGAGCTCCATGCCCGCCAGCCGGGAGAACGGCTCCAGAGAGGGCGCCTCGATGTCCATATTTATGGACAATGGGGCCTGGGAGTCCTTCAGATGCGCCGTGGCCGACCCCCGCAGGGAAAAAGCCCGCGCCGTGGCTGTGAAACCGGTCACCTCGAGAGCGCCCGAAGGTTCGAGCACGGCGCTGCCGGACACGGTGGGCCCGCCTCCGAGAACGGCGGCGAGCGGTCCTGGCGGCGCAGTGGTTTCCGTGCCCTTCTGCGCATCCACCACCAGGCCCTGGGTCTGGGCATCAAAGGCGAGCCGTCCCGAGGGTTCGCTCCAGTTCCCGTCGAATTCCAGCGTGAGTGTCATGGAGCCGTCGAGTCCGGCGTCCGCCATGCCGAAAGCTTTGGTGGCGCTTTGCAGGTCGGCGGCTACAATCTCCGCCTGCATCTCGGCCGGCCCATCCAGGGATATCTGTCCTTGCACCGAGGCCTCGGCCGCTATGGCCCCGAGCTCCAGCCGCTCGATGCGCACCGTTTGGCTGTCCACGGTTCTGAACGATCCCGTGATCCGCGGCGAATCCCCCACGGCCTGGACCAAGGAATCCATCTCCGGCGGCAGCGAGAGACCGTCCATGTCCACCACGAGATCGCCGCGCACCGGCGGCAGCATGGCGTCGTCCGCTCCAGGAGTCCAGACAGCGTCGCCTTCCAGCGGGTCGAGGTTCAGGGTCACCGTGGCGTTCCGCGCGCGGTACTCCTCGTAGGCGAACTCCTCCAGGGTGATCTCGGCATGGCCGCGCAGGGCTTCGTCCTTGCGGTCGATGGTCGTTGAGAGCACGAGCGAGCCCCGGAACGTCT
The DNA here is from genome assembly GCA_048614715.1 of Oceanidesulfovibrio sp. Taxonomy (GTDB): domain Bacteria; phylum Desulfobacterota; class Desulfovibrionia; order Desulfovibrionales; family Desulfovibrionaceae; genus Oceanidesulfovibrio. The sequence goes on along the minus strand of JBMCLC010000092.1, from coordinate 4,782 downwards.
GGTCCAGGAGCGCGTTCAGGACTGCCAGATCCTCGACGTGCGCCAGGGCGTCCAGTTCGATATCCTCCAGGGTCCGGCCGACCCGGCCCCGCGCCTCCACGCCAAGGCTCCCGGCCGAAACCTCGACGCGGGCAAGCTCCAGCCCCCGGACCTGGCCTCCGTCATCCAGGAGCCAGCGGCCGTCCAGCGCCATGTCGATGCGTTCACCCAGTTCCTGAACCGCCTCCCGTTCATGCGCCGACAACAGCGGCCCCACAAGGCCCGGCTCGTCCGTAGAACCGACCAGCGGGCCAGCGAAAACGGCCCCTTCCACGCCGAACCCCAATGACTCTCCGGACATGGAGAGGGCTAGGTCGAGCGCGGCCAGGGGGGCGTCGCCATGGGTCGCGTTGAGCGCGCCGGTCCAGCCGGATAGCGGCCCCCTGCCCTGAAGCGTCACGCCGATCGGCGCGGTCTGGTCCATATCCGTGGACGCGGCGAGCAGTCCGCCCGGTGGCTCCAGCATGGTGATGTCCACGTCGAGCTCCGGGGTATCCGTATCCACGCCGCGTGTGGCGATCATCGCTTCGAGCGCCGAGGCCGGACCGTCCAATCGCGTGGCCGCGAGGTCCACATCGGCCTGCCCGCCGCCGAGCCGGGCCGTGCCGCGCACCGCGTAGGCGGCCGCCTGACCGGCCACGGGCTCGCCCATCTCGAAACGCTCCAACGCCAGCCGGTCCAGCTGCACATTGGGCAGAGAGAACGACGGCGGCGGCCACACCGGCTCCGGCTCCTCGGGGGCGGTCTCCTCTCCCGGGGGCGGCAGGCTGGCGAGGACCACTTCCTCGGCGCTGAGCAGATCGACATGCAGAGTCCCGGACAGGAGGTCGAGGGGCGACCATTCCAGAGCGAGTGCGCGGACCGTGAGCCACGGGGCCGCATCCTCAGAGGCGGCGATGGCCACCGTGTCCACCCGTATGGACAGCGGCAGCAGGCCCGAAAGCCCATCGATGCACAGGTGCATGTCATCGCCCACGGTTTTCGCCGCGAAATCCGCAATGGCCCGTTTGACAGGGCCTGTCTGCAGCGCGATGAGCATGCCACCCACGAGCAGAACCACGAGGACGACCGCGGCGAGCAAAACCTTGAGCGCTATGCGTACGGGACGGCTCGCCATATCAGAACGCCTGCCCGATGCTAATGTAGAACTGGACCGGATCGTCCACGCCTTCCCGGCGATTGAGCGGCACGGCCACATCCGCGCGCAGCGGCCCGAAACTTGTATGGTAGCGGACGCCCAATCCGGCGCCAAAGAGCATTTCCCCCTGGGGGTCGAGGGGGTCGGCAAAGGCGTATCCGCCGTCGATGAAGGGCACAATGCCGAACTTCTCCGTGACCATGGCGCGAGCCTCGGCCGAGAATTCGGCATACGCCGCGCCGCCCAAGGGCGTGTCGCCGGTCACGGGTCCCGCCTTCTGGTAGCCGTAGCCGCGCACGGAACCGCCGCCGCCGGGGTAGAATCGCAGGACGGCCGGGAGCTCGTCGCGTGTCGTTCCCCAGGAGGCGCCAGCGGCGGCGCGCCCAGCCAGCACCAGGCGCGGCGATTCCAAAAGGAGCAGATAGTTTGTGGCGGAAAGCTCGGTCTGCACGAAGAACGGGCTGTCCGAATCCGAATCTCCGACCCCGAAGAACGGCTCCACGCGCAGCTCCACCTTGTTCCCGCTGGTGGGATCGAGAACCGAGTCGCGGTCGTCCCATACGGCCTTGAACAAGAGGGAGACGAGGTCGAATGCCCGGTTGTTGTCGAAGGGCCGCGACTCATCCTCCAAGATGTCGCCACGCCGGTAGCGCGGCCCGAAGCCGAGCTGGAGGTGGTCGATCACTTCCTTTTGAACGAGAAATCCCGTCTCGAATGTCTCGGCCTTGTAGGCCTTGGTATCCGATTTCACGAAGCTCGCGTCAATGGCGAACGTCAGTTCCTTGTTCAGGAACCGCGGGTTGGTGAATTGCACCGTGGCGTCTGATTCCACTGCCGAAACACGCAGTTTGGTTTCGAGCTTTTCCCCGCCGCCGAGAAGGTTACGATGCTCCCAGCCCACCCGGGCCTGCGGGCCTTTGTCCGTGGAGTAGCCAAGCCCCGCGCGCACGGTGCGGTGCTTGCGCTCCTTGAGCTCCACCTTGATCGGCACACGGCCTTGCTGGTCCATTTCTTGTACGGGATCGATGCGGATGGTGGAAAAAAGATTCTGCTCGGCCAGTTCGTTGTAGTAGGTTTCGAACTGCTGACGGTCGAAGGTCTGGCCCTCCCGCCACGGGATATAGGCGCGAACGTATTCCTCGTCCACGGTTTCCAGGCCCTCGATCGTGGTCTCCCCGAAATCCGCTTTGGGACCAGGAGTGACGGTATAGACGGCGCGCGCCGAGTGCTCCTCGAAATCGGCGAGCACCCGCGGCTTGGAGACCTCCGGAAATGGATAGCCGCGGCGGGAAAGCCATGTCCGCACCTTGCCGGAGGCGCCCACGACAGGGACGGCGTTGAACCGCGCCCCGACCTTAAGGCCGAGCTCCTCGGCCGTGGGCATGGTGGCGTTGCTTTCATAATCATCCGCCACTTCATAGGAAATGCCGGAGAGCATGAACGGCGCCCCTGTATCCACCACATACGTGAGCACCGGCGGCCTGGATTCCGTATCCAGGCTGGCGTCCACCGAACTGGCCATGTACCCCCTGCTGGTGAGCGCCGTCTTGAAAAGCTCCTTGTCCTCCCGGATTCGACGGGCGATGATTCCAGTGGAGACATAGGCCTCGGCCGATTTGTCGACGGCCACCGAGACCTGCCGCAACAGCTCGAGCAGATCGTCCTCCACCCCCTGAAAGCGCACCGTGTAGCCGGCAGTCTCTTGCGCGGGGCGCGTCGCGTTGGAATCCTGTGCGCTACCGAAGTCGGCGCCCGCGAGGCCGAAGAGCCACAGGGCAAACGAGACGACCATAGTCGCCCGCACTGTCCGGCCGGTCATTGCTTGCATCCGGATTGGGAATCCTTACTCCCGGTTCCGCCGTGGAAGCGATTGAAGTCCAGAGATCGGTCCACTGTAATCTGCAACGCGCACAACAGTGTCATTCCGACACATTGTTCCCCCGGGGCTCTTCCAGAAAGTCGTCCACCACGGCGGCCAGGTCCTCAAGTTCTGCGGCGACCTGGTCGAAGTCCTCACGACCCAGGTGCTCGGGGTCGTTGTCCTGAAAGAAGTTCGCGAGTTTACGCAGTCCGATGCAGACCTGCGCGATGCGTTTCAAGTTGCTGTCATTCTCGAAGGCGTTTGGATCCATGCGGTGCACTCTCTTGTATGCGTATGGACTGGTGGTCGGGTTTGGAACATGACTTGCGACAATTTTGCACTATGCGTTGGATCGCGAGCGATGGCAAGGGCTTCAGTCGGCGGACATCTTTACCAGCGACGGCTGGAACGTGGCCAAAATGTCCACGAGGTCTTTCTGCGCGCGCATCACCGCGCCGATATCCTTATAGGCGAGGGGGCTTTCGTCCAATCCGCCGGACAGCAGCGTCACCTCCCGTTCCTTGAGCAGCTCCTCCAGATGCTTTCGGTTCCCGCGGGCCTTGGCCTCCTTGCGGCTCATGCGGCGTCCCGCGCCGTGCGCCGCGGAATGGAGCGATTCCGGGTTGCCCCTGCCGCGGACCACGTAGCCGAGGTCGGCCATGGAACCGGGTATGACGCCCAGTGCCCCGGGACCAGCCGGCGTGGCGCCTTTTCTGTGCACCACGAGTTCGCGGCCGAGATGCTCCTCGATCCAGGCGAAGTTGTGGTGGTTCTCCACCACGGCGAGTTCTTCGAACCCCAGCGCGCCCAGGACGTGCGCATGCACCAGCTCGTGATTGGCGTGGGAATACTCGCCCATGAGCTGCATGGCCGTCCAGTAGGCCTTGCCCTCCGGGCTGGACAGGGGGAACCACGCCAGGGCCCGCATCTGCTTGGGCAGTTGGGGCATGTTCTGCTGGGCGATGCGCGAGAAGTGCTTGGCCACCTCGCCGCCCACGCCGCGGCTGCCCGAGTGCGAGAGGAACGCGAGATACTCGCCGGGCTGCAGGCCGAGCAGCCCCTCATCGTGCACGGTGAGCACGCCGAACTCCGCGAAATGGTTGCCGCTGCCGCTGGTGCCGAGCTGCTCCCGGGCCTTCTCCTTCAGCGACCTGGTAATGGACGTGGCGTCCCAGTCGCGTTCTATCACGGGGTGCTCGCGCCGTTCCTTGAATGATGCGCCGACCCCGAAGCGCGTCTCCTTTTCCAACGCGTTGGCTAACTTGTGTTGCTTGGAAAGGAGCCAGGACACCGGGGCGTCCACCACGGAAAGCCGCATCCTGCAGGCGATGTCCATGCCCACGGCGTAGGGAATGACGGCGTCCTCCACGGCGAGCACGCCGCCGATGGGCAGGCCGTAGCCCACGTGGGCGTCGGGCATGAGCGCGCCAGCCACGGCCACGGGCAGCATGGCCGCGTTCTCCATCTGCCTGGCCGCCTCAGGATCCATACCGGTCTCCTCCGTGGCGAAGACCGCCACGGGCGCGGGCTCGCCGCGCATCCAAGAGTGCGTTTCGGCTGGTCTTTGCGAGTTGTCGTGTCCGGAACGGTCCATTCTGGGCAACAGGGCTGCAGCCGCCATGGCATAGGCAGACCAGTCCGGATCCGAAAGATACGGCTGCGGATCGGCGACGATCTCCTTGAGCCGCGCCTTCACCGTCCCCATGTCCTGGCCGGCCTTCAGGACGCGCTTGACCGTGCGGGA
>JBMCLC010000091.1:0-6294 GCA_048614715.1 Oceanidesulfovibrio sp. | reverse complement strand
AAACCGGGGACCGCCCAGTAAAGCCAGGTATTCAGCGTCCAGCGCCACGGCGGCCATGCCGCAGAGTACGAGGAGCCACGCGCCGGCGATAAGCGGACGCCGAAACGCCCTGCCGATGAGCAGGCCGCCAGCGAGATGGGATACCGGGTCCATTCAGACAGGGTCCTTGGGCAAGGCGAACGGGGGTTGTTGAAACGTGAGGAAGGCCGCTCGGCTTGCCGGAACCTTATCTACCAAGACCACCAGGGGGTGTCCACCGCCCTGAAACGGATAAAGGTTATTTCATGTGACGCCTGTAAGGCAGGCAGGAATGCCGCGCACAATGATGCGGGCTATTCTTCACTCAGGCAAGGAATGGTCACGTGGATGTGCGTGCCTTCCTCCTCGGACGTGGAGTAGCTGATGGAGCCGCCGTGAGCCTGGGTGATGAGCTTGGAACTGTAGGAGCCGAGGCCAAGACCCTGAGGCTTGCCACTGGTGGAGTAGCGCTGGAAGAACCGCTGTCGGATGTCCTCCGGGATGACGCCGAGGTTGTGGACGTCCAGCTCGCAGGTCTCCTCCCCGCGGTACATGGACACGCTGATGGTGGATTCCGGCGGCGCGGCTTCCATGGCGTTCTTCACCAGGTTCATGAGCATGGTCTCGATGTGGCGCTCTTCCGCGATAAAATCGCAGGACGCGTCGTCGCTTTCCTGGCCGTTCACGACCACGCGGTAGCCGAGGTTTTTCTCCTCGTACGCGGCGAGCAGGGACCGGCCCACGCGCCGGGCGAGGTCGGCCATGTCGAACGGTACACAACGCGGGCTGTAGTCTCCCTGTTCCATCTTGAAGAGGTCCAGGGATAAATTGATCATTTCCAGAACCATGGCGCTCTTGTCGTGGATGTCTTCGAGCATCTGCGCCTCCTCGCCCTTCAGGTTCAGGTGTTTGGCGAGCAGGCGGGAAGCCGCCACTATGGAGAGCAGCGGGCTCTTCATGTCGTGCCGGGTCATGCGGGTCACGTCCTCGCGCAGCCGCTCCAGCTCCTTCTTCTCCGAGATGTCGGTCACAAAGCCGTCGTAGAACTGGATATCCCCATGCGGGGTGGTGACGGCGCGTATGGAATGGGCGGTCCACAGCAACGTGCCGTCCGTACGCTTGAGCTGGACCTCGAAATTCCTGATCACCCCTTCGCGGCGCAGGGTGTCCAGCGCCTCCTGGAGCTCTTCCTTGCCGAGTTCGAGACGTTCGGCCACGTCGCCGATGTTCTCCATGAGCTGCTCGGGCGTGTCGAACCCGTAGAGAGAGGCGAGCTGGGGGTTCACATTGAGGAACCGCCGGTCGCCGTCGCACTGGAAGATGCCGAGCGGCGCGTTGAGAAACAGGTCGCGGTAGCGGATGCACTCCTGGCAGGAGGGCGCCCCGCCGCGGCTTTCCAGTTGCTCCGGACAAATGGCGCAGAGCGCCAGGTCGGTATTGGGCGTGTCGTGTTCTGGCATGTCCGCGAAAATGGTTTTTGGATGATCATCCAAAGTACTCGGCCCATCACCTTGTGGCAAGGCGCAATCGTCAAGAAGGCGTGGTTTCCCCCTCGTTTTCCCCGATTAGTCGAGCCAGATTGAACGATATGCCCATTACACGTGAGACAAGGAGAGACCATGGCGGACACCAAACGAGAGCGGATACTCGCCCACGTGACGGAAGAACTGGGGCGGCTCGGCTGGGTGCGCGGCGTATTGCGCCGGGCTCTGGAACGGCCGCGGGAGGCAGGGGAAATGGCAGGGGGCTCGCAGCTGCCGCTTGTGGCGGTCACCGGTTCCCTGCCCGTGTTCAAGGGGGACCTGGCAGGCCAACCCGCGCTCACCGTGAGCGAACTGGAGCTGGCCGTGCACGGCTACGGCATGGAGCGCGACACGCCCGACAGCGCGCTTTCGGAGTACGCGGCGGATGTGCGCCGCGCGGTAACGGGCGATCCCACCCAGGGCGGGCTCGCGCTGTGGACCAGACCCATGGTACGGCAGCATGCGGATATGTTGCCGCCGTACTTCGGCTTCACGCTTACATTCGCCGTGGGCTTCGTGCACGACCGCAACGGCCGGTAGCCATCCCCCAGAACGCACAGACCATGGAGCATGCGCATGTCCATCATACTGGAAGATATCGATCTGAGCGGCCTGCATGTTGTCCCGGCCGGCATGAACTCGCCCGCGACGCCCCGCACGGTGGCCGAAACGGCGCTGGACGGTTCCGAGGTGGTCTGGGAAGGTCCGGCCGGACCGACGCGGATGACCCTGGCCGGCGGCGCGACCCACGGCTGGCTGACGCGCGAAACCCTGGACCGGCTCACGGCTCTTGCCGCCGTCCCGGGCGCGAGATACGGCCTGACCGTGGGCGGGCGCACCATGCGGGTGCGCTTTTGCAACGAGGAACCGCCCGCCGTGACGGCGAGTCCGGTGGAGCCGGGCATGGAGTGCGGGCCGCATGCCCCGTATCGAGACGTCCGCGTATCCTTGGTGAACGTTTCGTGAGGACTCCGCATTGCGAACTGGAGGCGGTGCCGCCCACCCCCCCAGGGAGCAACGCTTCGTCGTCGTTGGGGATATGCGTGCTTCTACGCGGGTTGATCGTCTGCCGTGTTTCTCGTGGAGCGTAGGTTCGTCCAGGCCGCGCCGAACCCCACGGCGAGGAACAGGATGTCCCGCGTGATGTACCAGGCCATGGACCCTGCCGCGCCTCCTGGATCGCTCATAAAGCAGCCGCAGTTTACATCGATGCCCCGCACGGCGTTGACGCCCAGGGCCATTGTGAAGACCACGAGGAGCAGGTTGGCCAGGAGCAGGGCCCCGGCCGTCCAGCGATTCACAATGAGCAGCACTCCGATGGTCAGTTCCAGCCACGGCAGCCACACCGCCGCGCCGTTCACCAGCATGTCCGGCAGCAGGCGGTAAGCCCGAATGGACGCGGCGAACCTGTCCGGATGGACGAGTTTGTCCATGCACGCGTAGATGAAGACGGCCGCCAGAACGAGCGCGAGAACACGGTGGAGAAGACGCATGGGGTCGAAGAACTATTCGGCAGGGGCCTGTCCGCTTTCCGTGGGCAGGCCTTCGTTGTTCCACATGGTCCAGCCGTTTTCCAGCACGTAAACGCTTTCGAATCCGGCGTCCTTCAGTCTGGCGGCGAGCTCGTGGCTCAACTTGCACAACTCGCCGTCGCAGTAGGTGATTATGTTTTCGGCCGCCTCGATCTCGTCCCTGTATTGTTCAAGCGAGTATTCGAAATCCTCGGGCGGCGCGGGCAGCGCGCCCCGGATGTGGCCCTGCTCGTACTCCCAGTGGGAGCGGGCGTCCAGGAACAGTGCGCGGCCGGACATGGAGAGCACAAGGGCGTCCTTGAGCGCGATGGTCCCGTTTGCATCGGAAACCTCGACCACGGACCTGGCCTGGAGCACGGGGACGCCGTCTTGGCGCACGGCGTTTATGGTGAAGCCGAGCACGGCGGATAGCGCGAGTATGCAAATAGCCTGGCGCAGGGCGGTGCGGATTCGGGGCATGGTTTCTGGCCTTGTAAAAATGTGGTGGCGGATGGTCCCCATGGATGTACCGCATGGCACGCCGTCGTCAAGGGGCGGGGGCGGTGAGGAAACGTCTGCGTCGCGGTTATTTCATGCGCGCGCGCCAGGCCAGGGCCGCCATCTGCACCGGATCCCACGGGCTGGAGAGGGGCGGCGTGTAGCTGAGGTCCATGTCCGGAAGATCCTCCACGCGCATTCCGTTGTGCAGGGCCGCGGCGATGACGTCCACCCGTTTGGAGACCTCGGCCGGACGGTGGCCGATGATCTGCCCGCCGAGGAGGGCGCCTGTTTCCGGGTTGCCGGTGAGACGCACGTGCATGGCCGTGGCCCCGGGGTAGTAATTCTTGTGGTCCCAGCATTCTATGGTGGCGCTCCGCGCTGGAATGGACGCGGCCTCGGCCTCGTGCTCGCGCAGGCCGGTGCGGGCCGCCACGAGTTCGAACACCTTGACGGCCTGGGTCCCCAGCGATCCGGCGTAGAGGGCGTCGCCGCCCACGGCGTTCTCTGCGGCCACGCGGCCCTGCTTGTGCGCCGTGGTGCCCAGGGGCCGGTAGATGTTCGAGTCCAGCAGCCGGTGGTGGGTCTCCACGCAATCTCCGGCGGCGTACAGTCCGGGAACGCCGGTTTCCATGCGTCGGTCGACTCGGATGGCGCCGCCGGCTCCCAATGAAGCCCCGGCCTCCCGAGCCAGAGTCACGTCGGGCGTCGCGCCGGCAGCCACCAGCACCATGTCCGTGTAGGCCTCCACGCCGCGCCCCAGCACGAGGAGGCCGTTTCCTTCACGCTGGATGGTCTCCACGGCCACGTCGCTGAATACGGAAACGCCGTGGTGGACCAGCTCGCGGGCGATGTGCGCGCCGAAATCCTCGTCTACGGTCTTGAGCACGCCGGCCGCGCGGCCGGCGAGAAACACTTTGAGCCCGAGCCGTGTGAGCGCGTCCGCCATCTCCAGGCCGATGTACCCGCTGCCCACGATCACGGCGGAGCGCGGCTGGTTGCTGGCGATGAATTCCCGAATGGCCAGGGCGTCGTCCATCCAGCGCATCCTGAAGACCCCGGGCAGATCCTGGCCGTCGATGGGCGGGACGCGTGAACGCGCGCCGGTGGCCACAAGGCAGGCGTCGTACTCGAAAACGATTGCACCGCCTGCGGCGTCGCGCGCCGTAACGGTCCTGCGTAGCGGATCGATGCTCGTGGCCGTGGTCCGCGTGAATATCCGGACGCCGCCGGCCTCGATCTCCTCGCGGGTGCGGTGCGCGAGCATAGACGGCTCCGGGACCTCGCCGCTGACGAGGAAGGGCAGGCCGCATATCGAGTAGTTCGGGTAGTCGTCCCGAAGCAGCATGCGGACGTCGGCCGAGGGGTCGAGCTCCCGCGCCCGAATCGCGGCGCTGACGCCCGCGTCGCTGCCGCCGATGATGACGAAGCGCATGGTGCCTCCAGTATCCGTGTTGGGAGGTCCGAACGAGGTGTGCGACTTACGCCTCTTCGGTTCTCGCGATGTCCTTGATCTCCCAGCGGCCGGCCAGTTTGCCCTTCTCGGGATTCTCGTACCAGACCACGAAATCTTTCATGAGATTTTTTATTCCGTCGCGAATCTCTCGTATTTTCGCAAGTTTTTCCTCGTCTGTTCCCTCGAGTTTGGAGGGGTCGGGAAAGGGCAGGTGGAGCCGGTGGGTGAGTCCTGGGAAAATGGGGCAGTTGCCGCCCTCGGATTCATCGCACACCGTGATCACGGCGCCGTAGGTATGGCCCTTGCGGAAGAGTTCGAACACGGACTGTGTTTCTTTGTCCGAGAGGTCCACGCCTTCTTCCTGCATGGCCTGGATGACCAGCGGGTTGATGACGCGGGGTTCGAATCCGGCGCTCTCGGCGTCGATCCTGCCGTCGGAAAGCAGTTTCACGTATTCTTCAGCCATCTGGCTGCGCGCGCTGTTGTGCACGCAGATGAACAGGACGTCCTTTTTCATGGGAATCAGCTCCTTATAGGCTCGGTTGTTTTGGGGACCGGATTGCAGGAAACGTGGCATACGCCTCCGGGCGTTTCCACGGCGTAGGGGAAGAACCGGCGCTTGAAGTACAGTGCCACATTGACCAAACAGATGAGCACCGGAACCTCCACAAGGGGACCGATGACCGCGGCGAAGGCCTGGCCGGAATCGATGCCGAAGACCGCAATGGCCACGGCGATGGCCAGCTCGAAGTTGTTGGAGGACGGCCCACGCTGAAGAACTCGATCACGTTGCGGGTTCCTGGCGCCAGGTAGCCGATGGTCACGCCCAGCGCCATGGCCAGGAATATCCACAGGGTGAGAAAGCGGTCGAGAAAAGAGAGGCGTTTGACGACGGTTTCGGACATGGAAGCTCCCGTTTGTCTATCGCAGGTTCGCGTTACGTTTCCGTGACTCGGGGCCTAGACGCAGTCCGCCGCGGTTTTTCGCGCCAGATGCTCGAGCAGGAGCGAGCGGTCGATCGCGGCCTGCTCGTCATCGGCCGCGAAGGCGGCAATGGCCTCGCACAGGAGGCGCGCGTATGGGGCGTGCGGCTCCACCCGCCGGTAGTGCGTCCATTTGCCGCAGCGCTGGCCGGCCACGAGTCCGGCGTTCTTGAGTTGGGCCACGTGGCGGGAGACGGTGGATTGGGGCATTTCCAGGGCGGCCATGAGGTCGCACACGCAGAGCTCGCCCTCTTCCAGGAGCAGGAGTATGCGCAGCCGCACGGGTTCACTGAGGGCCTTCATGA
>JBMCLC010000090.1:0-6314 GCA_048614715.1 Oceanidesulfovibrio sp. | reverse complement strand
CCGCCGGCCACGCAGTTGAGCATGGTGGACTTGCCGGCGCCGTTGGAGCCGATGACCGTGAGGAAGTCCGAGCGCTCCACGATGAGGTCCAGTTCCTTGAGGGCATGGACTTGGTTGATGGTGCCTTTATTGAAGTATTTGGTAACCTTCTCAAGAATGAGCACGGGAGAGCACCTTGGCCTTGATCTGCGGTGAGACGAGGGCGATGACCACGAGGAGCGCGGTGATCAGGTTGAGGTCGGAGGGAGTGACCGAGAACGCGCCGAGTTCCAGCCCCAGGGCCAGGGCGATTGCCAGGCGGTAGACCACGGAGCCGAGCAACGCGGCGATGAGCGGCCTAGCTATGCCTCGGTGGCCGAAGATAGTTTCGCCCACGATGACCGATGCGAGCCCGGCCACGATGGTGCCTACGCCCATGTTCACGTCCGCCGCGCCCTGGCTCTGGCAGACGAGCGCTCCGGAAAGCGCCACCAGAGAGTTGGACAGCCCCACACCGAGGATGATGATGATATGGGTGTTTACGCCCTGGCTCGTGATCATCTGGCTGTTGTCGCCCGTGGCGAGCATGGCCTGGCCCCATTCCGTGTGCAGAAACCAGATCAGCCCGCAGACCACCACCACGGCGATGGTGCCGAACAGCGTGAGCGGCGCGAGCGAAGGCGCCATGCCCATGGCCTCCAGCGGGTCGAGCACGGTGGGCTTGCCCAGTAGCGTCATGTTGGGTCGGCCCATGATGCGGATGTTCACCGAATAGAGCGCGATCATGGTGAGGATGGAGGCGAGCAGGTGGAGGATCCTGAACTTGGTGTTCAGGATGCCCGTGACCATGCCGGCCAGAAAGCCCGCGCCCATGGCCAGAAAAATGGCTATATACGGCGGCACGCCGGCGGTGATGGACACCGAGGCCACGGCCGCGCCCAGGGGCAGGCTGCCGTCCACGGTCAGGTCCGGAAATTCGAGGACCCGGAAGGTGAGGTAGACGCCGAGGACCATGAGTCCGTAAACGAAGCCCTGCTCCAGTGCGCCTATGAATGCGTAGTAGCTCATACAATAAAGTCAGGGCGGAGCCCGTGTCCTTGGACCCCGCCCGAAGTATGTTGTGCGGCCTGCGGCTGCGTTACTCGAGGACCGTGTCCGCGCGCTCGAGCACGGATTCCGGAATGGTCACGCCCATGTTCTCGGCTGCGTTCTTGTTCACCCACAGGGAAAGGTTCTGCAGGGTTTCCACGGGCATCTCGGCCGGGTTGGCGCCCTCCACCAGAATGCGGTGGGCCATCTCGCCGGTCTGGCGGCCCATGTTGTAGTAGTCGAATCCCAGGGAAGCCAGCGTACCGCGCTCCACGGAGTCCGTATCGCCGGAGAACAGTGGGATGTCATTCTCATGGGCGACCTTCATGGCGGACTCCAGGGCGGTGACCACGGTGTTGTCCGTGGGGATGTAGATGGCCTGGACCTTGCCCACCAAGCTGCGGGCGGCCTGCAGCACGCCGGAGGAGTTCTGGATGGTGGCTTCCTCGAGCTTCACGCCCTTTTTCTCGCACTCCTCACGCAGGCTGTTCACCAGGGTCACGGAGTTGTCCTCGCCGGCATTGTAGATCACGCCCACGGCCTCGGCGTTCGGTACGAACTCGAGCATCAGCGCGAGGTGCATGTCCATGGGGGTCATGTCGGTCATGCCGGTGACGTTCGCGCCGGGGTTGTCCATGGATTTTACGAGACCGGCGCCAACAAAGTCGGTCACCGCGGCGGCGAGCACGGGGATATCATGGATGCGCTGTGCGCAGGCTTGGGCCGTGGGGGTGGCGATGGCCAGCACCAGGTCCGGACTTTCGTCCATTATCTGGCTGGCTATCTGATTGGCCGTGGCGATGTTTCCCTGGGCTATGTGGACGTTGTATTCCACCTTCAGGCCCTGGTCCTCCAGGTAGTCCATGAACCCTTGCCTCGTGGCGTCCAGGGCTGGGTGCTCCACTATCTGGCTGACGGAAACGGTGTAGTCCTGGGCCAGAACCGTGGTCGACGCCAACAGGACGAGGGCGACGGCGGTGATGAAGACTCGAAGGTGTGCCATGTGGTTCCTCCAGCAAAGGAATACGGTTGCGTGCGGCTGCGCGACGGCTTTGCAACAAAAGAAGATATTAGTTGTCTCAGGTGGGCCGGTAAGTCAAGGCCTTGTGGCCATGTGGGGCGTGTTCGTAGCCAGCCAGAGGCCTTATGTTCCCCGTGCCCATTGGCGTCCAGGGACTCAGCACTCTCCTTAATACCGCATGGCTTCCTGGCTCAGGAAAATTGAAGTATCCTTGCCCGTCACTTCCCGAGGGCGTCCGCAAGCGCGTTTCCCAGTTTTGTGCAGCGGTCCATGACATCCTGCTTCGATTTGACCTTGCCCGCGGGAAACAGGCCGAGCACGCTGAGTTCGCCCACGATCTTGTAGTCGTGCGACTCGAGGGGCAGGCGCATGGCCGGCATGGTCACGCCGAGATTCTCATCCTCGAGCTGCTCGGCCACGCAGGCGATCACGGCCTTGCGCCCCTGCCCGGCCAACCTGCTGGACCACGCTCGCGGAACGCCGTCCTGAAAATCGTAGAAGCAGTAGAGGCGATCGATGAACGCTTTCATCAGCGCGCTTACGTTATAGGTGTGCACCGGGGAAGCGAGCACAAGCCCGCGCGCCTCCCGGATCAGGGGATAGAGGAGCTGCATGCCGTCCTTCAGATGCGTGCAAGCCCTGTCCTTGCGGCAGCGTTCGCAACCCACGCAGGAGCCGAAATCGTAGTCGCGTAGCGCGACCAGGCGACCATCAGCTCCCCGGGCCCGCGCCGCATCGAGCACCGACTGCACAATGGCGTCGCTGTTGCCGTTCCTGCGCGGGGTTCCGCTCACGCCCAGAATATCCATATGCAGCCTCCCATGGCTCGTGTTCTGGGATGTTCGCGCATCCTAACACGGCGCGCGCCGCCCGAAAATGACAAAGCCCCCGGAGTTCCGGGGGCTTTACGCGCACGATCCATGGCCGGCTGTTTCAGCTCGTCAGAATCGTTCGAAATCATCGTCGTTGTCTTTGTCCATGTCGAGCATGACGCCGCTGGAACCCTGCTTCTTGTTCGAGTCCTTCTTGCCGGCCGTGCCGCTCGGCAACTGCCGGGGCGGCTGGACCCGGGCCTGCACGGTGGCGCCGTGGCTGGTGGCATCGAGCCGGAAGAAGCCCATGGAGCCGAGCAGCTGCTCTGCCTGACTGGAGAGCTCTTCCGAGGTGGAGGCCATCTCCTCGGCGGCCGAGGCGTTCTGCTGGATGACCTGATCGAGCTGCTGCACTGCCTTGTTGATTTGCTCTGCCCCGGCGTCCTGCTCCACGGTGGACGCGGCGATTTCCTGCACGAGCTCGGCGGTTTTCTGGATGTCCGGCACCAGCTTGGCGAGCATGTCGCCGGCCTTTTCTGCGACGGCCACGCTGTTCTGTGAAAGTTCGCTGATCTCACCTGCCGCAGCGCCGCTACGTTCCGCCAGCTTGCGCACTTCGGCCGCGACCACGGCGAAACCCTTGCCGTGCTCCCCTGCTCGCGCCGCCTCGATGGCGGCGTTGAGGGCAAGCAGGTTGGTCTGCCGGGCGATCTCTTCGATAATCGAGATTTTCTCGGCGATCTGCTGCATGGCGGCGACTGTCTGCGAAACCGCCTCACCTCCCTCATTGGCGTCCTGCGCGGCTTTCAGGGCGATGGTCTCCGTCTCCTTGGCGTTGTCGGCGTTCTGTCGGATATTCGCGCCCATCTCTTCCATGGACGAGGAGACCTCCTCCACGCTGGCGGCCTGTTCCGTGGCGCCCTGGGACAAGGATTCCGAGGACGCCGAAAGCTCCTCGCTGCCGGACGCGACGTTCTCGGACGCGGAGCGAACCTCCCCCACGACCTCCTTGAGCCGGTCCACCATGTTCTTCATGTCGGCGTACACGCCCTGGATGGTGCGCTGCGTGAAGCGTACGGTCAGGTCGCCCTTGGCGAGGCGCTGGGCGACTTCCTGAATGAGGGCGGGATCGCCGCCGAGCTGCCGGAGCACCACGCGGATGATGAGCCAGGCGATGAGCACCCCGAGCACGATGGCCACGCCCGATATGGCCATGACCATGGCGATGGCGCGGTTGTTGGAGGACTGAACCTTGGGACCGAGTTCTTCCTGATCCCTCATCACGGAGAGCTTGGCGTCCTCGAGATCCTGGCCGATCTGCACACCGAGCACATCGAGCCGGTTCTTGATGATGTCGTTGCGCGTCGTGATTGTGGTGACGAGCCTGCCGAACGCGTCCGTGTAAATCTGGACCTTTTCCTGAAGCTCCGCCAGAAGCTGCCGGCGCTGATAGCTTGTGAGTTCCTGATTCAGGACATCGAGCCCTTCGGTCAACGCCGCCGTTTCCTGGTGCACACTGTCCACGGAGGCCTGGTCGTTGGCCTCCATGAATTTGATCACGTAGAGCTGAGCGAGCAGCAGATGCCGCAACGAGCGTCCGGCATTGTAGGCTACCGAGGCGTTGCCGTCATCGTTCGCCGAGGTCATGATCTCGGACAAGGCCTGCTCCATCTGCGGCCCCACGACGTTGAGCACGTCGTCGACGAGGCGGATGCGCTCGTTCTGATGGACCACGACTTCTTCGAAGGCGCGCTGATACTTCTCCTTGTTTTCTGCTGCGGACTGCACCATGGGCTTGCGCTCGGGGTGCTGAATATCCTGGGCGGCTTCGTCGATGTACTTTTCGGCTTGGAGGAAGTCGGTCTCGAATGCCTGCCTGTCCGCTTCCGACGCGGAAATGATGTAGTTCTTGGCCTTCATGCGGGTTTGCAACATGTTCGCCTGCGCGCGCCCCATGAGATTCGTGTTCCTCGCCAGGTAGCGATACTCTGTGAAACCATCGGTTGCCGTACTCAAGGCAAGATACGAGACAACGCCGATAACCAAAAGCAGGACAAGCACGACGGCGAATCCGGCCGTCAACTTGCGTGCGAGCGACATTTTGCCAAACATAGATGGACCCCCTTGGTACTTCCGAAACCTGAAACATGGTTGCGCACGTCCAATAATCGCGCCCTGACTGAACACTCGTTCAAGATTCTTCTTCTGCCACAATTTCGTCAAGCTTTTTCTTATACCATACCGCATTTGCCGGGGGAACGGTAGCCTTGCCACATTATTCGTGGTATATTTCAGGCTAAACGAAAGGGGTTGCCTATGGTTGCGGTATCCCATGCCGCCGACGACAGCCAGGTTGAACGACTCCCTGGCAGCGAACTAGTGCTCGAGGTAGGAATCGATGTCCTCGTCGAGGTGCAGGGCTCCGGAAGGCGCTTCAAAGCCATGCTCGTGGGCGGCGAGAGCGAACGCTACATCATCATCAAACCGCCGGCATCGCAAAACAGCGCCACATCGCTTATCTCGGGCGCGCCGCTTACCCTGCGCCACCTCCTGAGCCGCGGCCGAATCTGCGGGTTCCAGGCAGAGGTGTGTCACGTGATCACAAAACCGACCCGCCTGGTATTCGTATCGTTTCCGGCGCATTACGAAATCCTCAGACTACGGAAACACGATAGAGTTCACTGTTATCAGCCAGTAACATTCTATGTAGAGACTCATGAATATCAGGGGCACATACTGAACGTCTCGACAGGAGGCTGTCTCATAGTCATGCCCCCTCTGGACGCGGGTGACGCCTTCCCCGACCAAGGCGAGGCCTTGCTCCATTTTCGGAAATTCGATTCGGATGATATGGGCTACGTGCAGGGCCGCATCAAGAGCGTGGCCCATGGCGTGGACCAGGCTGCTCTGGCCCTGGAGTTCGACGAGCTGACAGACGACGTGCGCGCGTCCATAGAAAACTACGTGAACGCGGTATACGACCACCTCGCCGCCTGATTGGCCGCTGGGAGTGGATTCCTGGTGGGGACGCCCGCCGGTTCGCCCGCTGAGGCGCGCCGGAGCCGTACCGCCAGAAAGTGGACGTCTAGGAGGACATAGCCAGCCGCAAAGACGCGACAAAGCGCTCCACGTCCTCCTCGGTGGTGTCGAAACTGGTCATCCAGCGCACTTCGGGCCGCTCGGGCTCCCAGACATAGAAGAAGAATTCTTTCTTGAGCGCGTCAATGGCGTGCCTGGGCATGGTTGCGAACACGGCGTTGGTCTCCACCGGCCGGGTTATGTCCACGCCCTCCACTTCGCCCGCCTTTGCGGCCAGCATCCGTGCCATGTTGTTGGCGCGTCTGCCGTTTTCGATCCACAAATCCGTGCCGAACATGGCCTCGAACTGCACGGAAAGAAAGCGCATCTTGGAA
>JBMCLC010000089.1:0-6346 GCA_048614715.1 Oceanidesulfovibrio sp. | reverse complement strand
TCGTGGGTCCAGAGGTCGTAGCGGATGAACCGCTCGAAACGAAGGAGGGTGCGTGAGACCAGGCCTTTGGGCATTGGCTCCTCGTTGCATGCGCCGGCCGGTTCGCGGCGGCCGGCGCATGGTGCGCGTCAGGTCAGGAAGACGCCATCTTCACGATCGCGTCGGCGTAGTTGCGTTGCACGTCCCACATGAATTCCTCGTCTATCGCGCCGCGCCAGGTCTCCACTTCTTTGAAGCGTTTGGGGATCTTCACATTGTGGGGGTCGAATCCCGTGGCGATCTTCAGTTTCCAGCGCAGTCTCTGGACATTGGCCGAGGCCTCGGTGAGGTTGTCGGCCATTTCCTGGAGTTCAACCGAGGCCAGCGCTTGCTGCAAGGCGTCGTGCGTGTACACGGAGCGGGCGAACAGGCAGGAGACCATGGAGCACAACTCCATGCGGCTCTGCTCGTCCTCCACCAGGAACTTCACGGCAGCGCCGGTGTCCTGCCCCTTGCGCTTTTGGTCGTAGGAATACGCGCCGGTGTCCAGGTGGGAGTGACGGAACGAGGTGGCCTGAGAGGCGAAGTAGACCTCGCCCGTGGCGTAGCCGGCCATCTCCTGGCCGAGCACGCAGGCGTAATCCTCGCCGCCGTACCTGGCCGCGGCCACGAGGGAGCCCTGGGCCAGGGTCTGGTAGAACTCGTTGGAAGCGAGTCCGAGGTGGCGGATGGCCTGGGCGTAGCCGTTCACGTCTCCGAACTTGAGGGGAACCAGGGTTTCTTCCTGAGAAATGACGCCCT
The DNA here is from genome assembly GCA_048614715.1 of Oceanidesulfovibrio sp. Lineage (GTDB taxonomy): Bacteria > Desulfobacterota > Desulfovibrionia > Desulfovibrionales > Desulfovibrionaceae > Oceanidesulfovibrio. The sequence continues at coordinate 5,566 of JBMCLC010000089.1, read as the reverse complement.
TTTGCAGGGCTTCCGTGGCCCAGGCCAGGGCCACGCCCGCGCTCATCACGTCCAGGCCCACCTTTTCCGTCTCCTCCAGCAGCACCAGGACGTTGGAGGCGGCGTCCAGCCCGAGCATGGAGCCCATGGCGAAGATGGGCTCGTAGTCGTAGCTCACCTGGCGGTAGAGGAATTCATGGTCCTTGGCGAACTGCTGGCGCAACAGGCCTATGTGCACGCAGCCCACCGGGCATCCCGAGCATGCTGTCTGGCGCAGCAACAGCTCCTCGGCAAAGGTTTCGCCGGATATCTTGTCCACGGCCGGGTCGCTGGTGGCCTGCAGGTTGCGCCAGGGCAGCGATTTGAGCTCGTTGAGCGGGATGAGGTTCTGCGGCGTGCCCAGATCGTGGTACTTGCGCATCATGTCCGTGGCCGTGACCTGCTGGAAGAAGTCCTTGTACAGCTTGGCGTACTCCTTGCCGCCGGGCATCTGGAAGTCCGCGTCGCCCTCCATGGCAACAGCCTTGAGGTTCTTGTTGCCCATCACCGCGCCGGCGCCCAGGCGTCCGAAGTGGCGGTAGGTGTCCACGTTGATGCAGGCGTAGGCCGAACGTTTCTCCCCGGCCGGACCGATGCGGATGATGGAGCGGTGACCGCGGGAATCCGAGCTGCGGGTCAGGTTGCGCAGCAGTTTGCCCGTGGAAAAGACGTCCTTGCCTCGCAGATAGTGGACGTCCACGATGTTCATGGACCGGGAGCCGGCCTGGAGCACGGACAGGGTCGCAGCGCGGCCGGTAATCATGAGCGCGTGGTAGCCGGCGAAGCGCATGGCCAGGGCCATGCGGCCACCGGCGTGGCTCTCGGCGTATTGCTCGTGGTAGGGCGACTTGAAGGAGCAGACCACCTTGCTCATGAGCGGGAAGTAGCCGGTGAGGGGGCCGATGGCGAAGATGAGGGGCTGGTCCGGATGGTGGGCCGGCTCGTCGGGCAGGCCGTACTCATCGAAGAGCGCAGCGGCCAGACCGGAGCCTCCCAGGGTCTCCACCGGGTTGCCGAATTCCAGAACCTTGGACTTGCGGGCCGTGAGGTCCACGTGCAGGACGCGGAAGTGTTCCTTGCTCCACATGCTAGCGCTCCTCCATCTCGTTGAAGGGGTAGCATTCCGGGGCCATGGCCCTTTCCTTGTCCGGTTCGTCCACAAGCTCCAGGCAGCCCTGCGGGCAGAAGGGCACGCAGCGGCCGCAGTGGATGCACAGGTAGGGCAGACCTTCGCCCAGGTAGATGGCGTCCACCGGGCAGGCCTCGGCGCAGGCGCCGCAGCGGATGCACAGCGAGTGCTTAACCTTGACGCCGCCGCCCTCGCGCTGGATGAGCGCGTCCGTGGGGCAGGCCTGGGCGCAGGGGGCCGGGTTGCAGGCTACGCAGAGCTTGGCCTCGAATCCGGTGGTCATGCCACCGGAGGAGTGGATGCGTATCCCGGCCATGGACCAGGAGAACTTCTTGTGGACTAGCCGCGCGCAGGCGAGCGAGCAGGAATGGCATCCGATGCATCGCTCCATGCGGTTGGCGAGGAGAACTTTCATGAAAGGATCCTTATTTCGTATAGATCTTGATTTCGTTGGTTGACGTGGACTTCTGCCCTGGGGTGGGCTGACCAGAGGTGATGATGACCTTGTCGCCGGGGCGGAAGTCGTTGCTCGACTGGATGAAATCCTCGACACGCTCCACGTGGTCGCGGTCGTTTCCCGGATAATGCACCGGCCGGACCCCCCAGAAATAGTTGAGATAGCGAGCCACGCGCTGTTCCGGAGTCACGGCGTAGATCATGTGCGCGGGCCGGCGGCTGGATATGAGCCGCGCCGTGGTGCCCAGCTTCGAATGCGAGGCGATGGCCCTGGCTCCGGAGTTCTGGGCGATGAGCGCCGCCGAATAGGCCAGATACTTGGCGGACGAGGACTCCTCGGCCGGGAAATAGGGCTGCTTGAGCCGCTCGCGGAAATACTCCTCAGCGTGTTTGGCCACCTCGTCGATGAACCTGACCGCGGCGATGGGGTGTTCGCCGGCGGCGGTCTCCTCGGACAGCATCACGCAGTCGGCCCCGTCCAGGATGGCGTTGGCCACGTCCGTGGCCTCGGCTCGGGTGGGGATGGGGTTGCGCACCATGGAAAGCAGCATCTGCGTGGCCACTATGGAGGCCTTCTGGGCGTGGCGTGCGGCGCGGATGATGCGTTTCTGGATGACAGGCACCTCGCTCAGCGGGCACTCCAGGCCGAGGTCGCCGCGGGCCACCATCACCGCGTCGGCGAGCTGCAGGATGTCGCTCAGGGTGTCCACGGCGTTGCGCCGTTCCAGCTTGGCCACCAGAGGCACGGACTTGCCGTGTTTCTTCAACTCGCGCAAGGCGTCCTCGATGTCCTCAGGACCCTGAACAAAGCTAATGGCCAGGGCGTCGATGCCGGCGTCCACGCCCTGCTTGAGGTCCACGCGATCCTTGTCCGTGAGCGCGGGCAGCTTGTGAAGTTTGCCCGGAAAGGCGATGCCCTTGCGGGAGGTCAGCGGTCCGCCGGCCAGGGCGCGCATCTCGTAGAGCCGGTTGGTCTTCAGGACGCAGACGACCTCGTACTGCAGGAGCCCGTCGGACAGGGAGACCTGCATGCCAGGCTCGAGATCCTCCAGCAGTTCGGGCACGTCCAGAGGGATGAACACGCCGTCGCCAGCAGCAACGCGCTCTTCGGGCAGGCCGAGGAAGGAATGCTCGTCCTGGTGGATGGTGAGCGGCGAGTTCTCGATTTCGCCGATGCGCGTCTTGGGTCCGCAGAGGTCGCCCATGATTGTCAGCGGATGGTCGAGTTCCTCTTCCACCTCGCGGATGTGGGCGATGATCTGTTTGAACGATTTGGCGTCGCCGTGGGAAAAGTTGAGCCGGAAGACACGCACGCCGTGCGTGGCCATGGCCTTGATGGTTTCCTTGTTCTTGGACGCCGGACCGATGGTGGCGACGATCTTCGTGCGCATGTCAAGCATGGCGGCGATATCTCCTGTTGCCGGGGTTCCCGTGGAAGGTTCGACAATTATCCAAAATAACGGCTTTCGCTTTCCAAGTCCACAACGTGCAGGGAGGGGCGACTTTGCGGCAGGAATGTCGCAAATATTACTCGGAGCGAAAGGTTCGTAACATTCTGCTATCGCGGCCTTGGCAGCGCGCCGTCTGCCTCTGGCGGCGCTGTTTTTTCTGACCTGCCTGATACTTCCCGCGGCGGTATCCGCCGCCGTTTCCGCCGGACTCGACGCCGATCAACCTCGCGGTCACGCCTCTGGTGCACCGCCATCTGGGAGTCATCGCGGGCCTGCTCGTGCAGCCGCTGCTCATGGGCATCGCGTCCTTCGGCTTTTTCCTCCAGCCGGTCGCGCTCATGGGCGCCATTTCCAAGGTTTCGGACCGCGGCCTGAACTATTCGATCAACCGAGCCTCCAAGGAGATACTCTACGTGCCCGTGGACCCGGTGCTCATGTACCAGGCCAAGGCCTGGATCGACATGTTCGGCTACAGGCTGTTCAAGGTGCTGGGCTCCATGGTCATCCTGCTCTTTACCCAATGGCTCCCGTTCCAGGTGCAACTGCCGCATCTGAGCTTTCTCATCATGGCCATTTGCGGCATCTGGATCGCGGTCATCTGGGCAATCCGACCGGAGTTCTACTCCTTGGTGCAAAACAGAAAGCCGCGGCAGGGAGCTTCAGGCGAAAGCGGGGGATCGGCTGCGGCCGGCGGGGCGCATCATCCCCAGAACCAGTAGGCGCAGGCCTGTAGCAGGCCGATGATAGCGCCGAGCACGCCGCCCAGGTACTCGATGAAACGGAACTCGCGTTTCATGATCGATTCGAGCATGGCTTCCAGTTCGTCGATGGAGAACTCCTCCACCTTCTTGCGGACCATCTCGCCCACGTCGAGCTGTTCCTCCAGCTCGTTGGCGGCGATATCCAGCACGCGGGGAATGAAGCGCACGAGTTGTTCCGAGACGAGATCGCGGATCTTGCCCTTGACCTGATCGTTCAGGAACATGGCGGCCATGGGGATGGCAGCCGGCAACCGTTCATTGATGAGACGCTCCACGTACGCGTCGCCCACGGTTTGGAACCGCTCCTGAAAGGACGGATCGCGGATGAGTGCGGAAACATCCTCGTGGGAGAAGAGTTCGGTTTCGACCATGGCGCCGAGGTTGACGGCCAGTGCTTTTTGGCGTTTGGGAAAAACCCCTTGCAGCCGGAAGCCGAGGATGCGGACAGGCCGTTTGGGATGGAACAGCATCTTGACCGCAAGACGGTTGGTGAGCCATCCGATGAGGCCGCAGATCAGCGGAGAGACGATAAAAATGGTCCAGGACATGGGCAGGGTCGTGTGTCGTGGGTTGCTGGGGGGCGGCGCAGGTTCACCCTCCCGCGGGTGGACTGCGTCACCGAAAGGTCATAAGTGTATACAAGTACCCTTCAAGGAGTCCATGCAATGAAATACATCATCTTCGAAGACCAGTCCGGCCATGCAGTGCCGATCATCTTTCCGGACAAAATCGGCCATGCCGAAATGCGGGAGCAGATGCCCTACGGCACGGTGCTTTCCTGCGGCTACGTGGAGTTCGGGACCGACCAGCGGTTCCAGTGCCACGGCGACTGCCAGGAGCTCGAAGCGCGTGCACTGGAGGGAGACGCCGAAAAGATCGCCGCCGCTTTCGGCCGGGAGGAGTGGTAGCCGTGCTTTCGGATCAAGCCCTCGAATCCCTCAGGCAGAAACTCGAAGAATGCCATGACTGGCCGTGTCGGTATATGTTCAAATTCATCGTGCCGCAAGGCCAGAGCCACCAGCTTTGCGCTGTTCTGGACATGATGCCCACGAGCGAGCGGGCCTCCAGCTCCGGTAAATACGTCAGCATCACCATCGAAGAGGAAATGTCTTCCCCCGAGGAAGTGGTCATGGTCTACCAGAAGGCGTCCACGGTGTCGGGCGTTCTCGCATTGTGATGATCGCGCGGGGCATCATGGCCGGGAGAGAAAGAGGATGTCCGCATCTGACGTGACGTCTCGAGCCTTGCGCGGTCTGTCCGTGGCGGCCCCTCGCTCAGGTTCCGGCAAGACGCTGCTCACATTGGGGCTGCTCGCGTCCTTCATCCGGCGCGGCCATACCGTGCAGGCCTACAAGGCCGGGCCGGACTTCATAGACCCGGGACACCACGCGGCCCTCACGGGCCGGCCAAGCCAGAACCTGGACGGGTGGATGCTGGGCAAAGCCGCCTGCGAGGACATCTTCGGCCGTGCGGCGCGACGCTCCATACAGGGACGTGCGCCGGACCTTTTGCTGCTGGAAGGGGTCATGGGCCTGTTCGACGGATATGACGGCCGCACCGAAGACGGGTCCACGGCCCAGATGGCCAAGTGGCTGGGCCTGCCCGTGCTCCTGGTGGTGGACGCCCGGAGCATGGCCCGGAGCCTGGCGGCGCTGGTCCTGGGGTTCGAGACCTTTGACCCGGACCTCGTCCTGGCCGGGGTCCTGGCCAACAACGTGGGCAGTCACCGCCACCTGGAATACCTGATCCAG
>JBMCLC010000088.1:0-6354 GCA_048614715.1 Oceanidesulfovibrio sp. | reverse complement strand
GGCACTACTACCTCTGGGACGTCCTGATGTTTCAGGCCTGGCTGGAGAAGACATCAGATTGAATCTATCATGAACATGTGTTCAGACATGATTGATGTTGAAGCTCCAGTCTTATCTGGTTCGGATTGTTTTTCCCGCTGGATATTTTTCCGCGGAGTTGATTGAATGAGCAGTATCGTACGGACGAGCACCCGTTTTTAGTCGATACAATATGGAAGGCCAGGAGAGAATCGCAATGGGCATGATGAAGTCGAACCGGCCGGGCGTACTGCGCGCAACGCGTGTTCTGCTGTGCTGCGCGACGTTGGTCCTCATGGCGTCGTGCGCGCCGCAGGAGCCGCCAGAGGCTTGGCAGGAGCCGGAGAAGCCCGCGGTCCGGGAACCCGCCGCGGATCCGGCTCCCACTACGGTCCAGGAGCCGCCTGCGCCGGAACCTCCCGAGGTCGCCGTTCCTCCCACCATTGAGCCGGCGCCCCCGCAGCAGGCGGAGGAGCCCGCCGAGCCGGTGGATTTCAAGCAATATACCTTCCGCAACGTGCGCCAGTACTTCGTGGTCAACGAAAAGGAAGGCCGGATACTCGCCGTGGAGGGGTTCGTGATCAACCGTTCCGATTCGGCCAAGGATTTCATCACGGTGGAGGCGTCGCTGTTTGGTGGAACAGGAGAGAAAGTGGCGGCCAAGAGATCCGTTGGCGGCGTCACCGTGCCCATTGCCCAGCTGGAAAGCTTCTCCCGCGAGGACCTGGAAAGTCTGCTGCACGACGAAGTCGGCATCTTCATGACCAACGTAAACATCGCGCCCGGTGGCGAGGTGCCGTTCATGGTGCTGTTCTACGATCCGCCGGAGAACGTGAAGGAATTCGGAGTCAGGGTGGTGGAAGCTCAGGAGACCGAGGCGGACCAGGGTGCTCCGGTGCATCCGGCCGCCGGCGCCCTGCCGGATTCCGAGCTGGATTCCGGGGATACCGGGCCTGTCGTGCAATAGGGCGAGCCCAAAACCTCCATGAGCTGGGTATGCATCCCCTACGATCGACATTGATACGCGAGCAATCCGACCGTCCCGGCGCGGTCACCACCGTTATCGACCAGTACACGTGCATCGGTTGCGGTATGTGCGTGCGCGTGTGTCCGTCCCGCACCCTGGCCATGGTGGACGGCAAGGCCGCCGTCACCGGCGCGTCGTCGCTGCAGTGCGGCCACTGCGAGTCGGTGTGTCCCGTGGGCGCTGTGCGCGTGGAAGCACTCGACAGGGAGCTGGAAGCGTTCTCGTCGTTCCAGGCGCAGCGCGAATGGCTGCAGCCCGGCGCGGGCGGAGCGGACGAGGCGCGCCGGCTCGTGCGGCTCATGGCGTCTCGCCGTTCCTGCCGCAACTACACAGCCGAACCGGTCTCCCGGCAAACGCTGGATGACCTGGTCAAGATGGCGGTAACGGCTCCGTCCGGCACGAACAGCCAGCGCTGGACCTTCACGGTGCTGCCCACGCGCGAGGCGGTGCGCAAGCTTGGCGACCGCATCTCCAGGTTCTTCGAAAAGCTCAACGCCATGGCCGAGAAACCGTGGATGCGCAAAGGGCTGAAGCTCCTGGGGCGCGGCGAATTGGATGAGTATTACGAATCATACTATCACGCGGTGAAGCGCGCGCTGGCGGAGTGGCGCGAACACGACGTGGACCGGCTCTTCCACGGCGCGCCGGCTGCAATCCTCGTGGGTGTATCGCCAGGGGCGAGTTGCCCGCAGGAGGATTGCCTGATGGCCACCCAGAACATGATCCTAGGCGCCCACGCACTGGGACTGGGGACATGTCTCATAGGCTACGCCGTAGCCGCGATGAAGGAGGACAAGAGCATCGCGGCGGAACTCGGCCTGCCCAAGGGCGAAGTCATCCACGCGGTGGTCGCCGTCGGCCATCCGGACGAGACGTACCGCACCGTGGCCGGTCGATTGAGGCCCCTGGTGCGCATGGTGGAGTAGCCATGCCGTTCGGAAGAATTCTTTTCGGCTGCGTAGCGGCCGTCGCCGTTCTGGGGGCGGTGTCCTCAGCCCGGGCGGCCGTCTCGCTGGATCCGTGTCCCGATAGTCCCAACTGCGTCTCCAGCCTGGAGCCCGCGGACAGGAAAAACCACATCGCTCCCCTGGCCTTCGAGGGCCCAGCCCTCGCGGCCTGGGATGCGCTCCGCAAAGCGCTGCCCACGGTCGAGGGTTTTCACGAGATACTCTGGGCAGGTGACGAAAAGATCCACGCCGTGTTCAAAACGTCGCTGCTGGGCTTCAAGGACGACGTGACGTTCCTGCTCGATGCGGAAGGGTCAATCGTGCACGTGCGTTCGGCCTCGCGCCTTGGCTGGTTCGACTTTGGCGCCAACAGGGACCGCGTGGAGCGGATCAGAAAGGCCCTGCCGGCTCCGTTCTCTCAATAAGAGCCCCTAACAAAACCTTGTCTTTCCCCGGCCGCGTGGACAGGCCGGTGCGCGCATGGCGCATCAGGTGTCGCTGTCGAGCTTTTCCAGGCGCAGGGAGGCGGCTTTGAGCAGCTGGCTCCAGGTCAGGCACAGATAGCTCTGGAACGAGTCGCTGTGGTGCGTCGGCATGGACCAGTGTATCTCCAGTCCCTGGCCCAGCGGCCATTCCCGATGTTCGCGCGGTGCCTCGGGATGCAGCTTGTTCGGGTTGTCCCAACGGCTGTGCTCCGCGCCATCCTTCACTATGCGTACGCTGTCGAATCCGAGGTCCGAAACGCCGCGCTCGAGCAGGGCCAGCACCTCGTCACGGCTCGATGCGCGCAGTAGCCTGCGCTGCATGAAGTCGGAAAAGCTCACGAGAAACTTCATGTGGGGGCGGTTGCCCAGTATCTGGGGCAGGCCTTCGCGGGTGTACAGGCGCAGAAGCATGACAACAAGGCCCAGCGCCACGACGCCCATGCAGACGACATAGAGCCGGTAGAAGTCGTGCTGCGGGCCGAGCACCATGGTGAGTGTGATGGCGGAAAGCAGCGCGCTGAACAGATAGAGGACGCCGACCACCCGCCGCGGCCTGCCGAGAACGTTCATGAGGCGGTGGTGGATGTGGTCCGTATCCGGATGGAAGATGCAGCGGCCGCTCACGCCGCGGCGCACGATAGAGAAAGAGACGTCCAGCAGTGCGATGCCGAAGGGTAAGAACGGCACGAGAATCATCGTGAACATGCCGGAGCGCTGTCCGACCGTGGTCGCCACGGAGCTGGTGGCCAGGGCGCTCAGGAGGAAGCCGAGCATGAGGCTGCCGCCGTCGCCCATGAAGACCTTTGCCGGCGGGAAATTGTAGCGCAGGAAGGCGAGGAGTCCGCCGGCCATGCCAAATCCGATGACCGCGACGAAGATGTCTTCCTTGAAAAGGCCGATGACGCCACTGACCAGGGCCGCGAAGAAGCAGATGCCGCCGGCGAGACCGTCGAGCCCGTCAATGAGGTTGACGGCGTTGGTGATGATCAGCAGGCCGAGAGCGAAGATCACGTAGCCGAGCCAGCCGAAATCCACGAGGCCGAAATAGGGGATCGAGGCGTTCTTTATGGTGTGTCCGCCCACCAGAAGGATGGCCACGCCGAGGAGCTCCCCGAGCAGCTTGAGCTTCCATCCCAGGTTGAGCTTGTCGTCCATTGTGCCGAGAAACGCAATCCACGTGGAGCCGATGAACAGCGACAGCAGCGCTCGCGTATCCGGGTAGGTGAAATCGGGCGGCCATTTCTTGAACACCAGGAAGAACAATGCAAAGGCGAGGAAAAACGCGCAGTATATGGCGGCTCCGCCCAGGAGCGGCACGGAATTCTCATGGCAACTGTGGCCCCCGGGGTGGCACATGAAGCCCCATTCCGGAGCCTTGCGCATGAAGTACTTGAGCGAGAGCAGCGTGACGGAAAAGCATGCTCCACCAATACAGAGCATGATGAGTAACAAATGGAGACTCATAGAAATAGTAACGGAGTATGCTCAGGAAAATGTACTAAGTGGAGGCCAGAGACGGAACTCTTCTCGTCACCACATATGCATCGGGTTATGTCGTATGCGCATGCAGAGACAGATTCAATAAGAATCATGCGGGTTATGGAACGCATGGCCATGACATGGACCGAAAAAAAGCGATCTGTCCATTGGTACATATGGTGCAATGCCGCATGAATAATTGCAAGTTAATCAATTCTGCAGGTTCTTGTCCAGAACTGAAGTGCAAAAGACAGCGTTCCGAAGCATTTCTGAAGGTTCGCGGGAGCACGCGACCCGGAACAGGGATACCGCAAACGCAGCCCGCAGGCCCGCATTCGGCTGCAAATGGCTCGGGCATGGCCGTACGTCGCGGACGAATCGTGCGCCCGGGCCTATCCGAAATAGCGGATCATGAGGAAATACAGGCTTCCGGCGTGCGTAGCCGCGCAAATGATAAGCGCCAACGACGAAAGCCAACGTCTGCAGCACGCCAGGGAAGGGCCATAGAACCACAGAATAATAAACGCCGTCAGCACCGATGGAACCATGGTGTAAAAGCTCAGACTGTAGTCCACGGTCTTTGGGAGGCCGGCGAGGAGTTCCGCGACGCCGGGAAGAAGAACGGCGACGCACCCCATGCCGATGACGAAGCCGGAGCGCGGCGCTGCGGCCCGGAGCGCACTATATGGAACAGATCGTGCCCATACACTGAGCACGGCCAGGACCGCGAGCGGGGCGAGCACGGCGAACGAGACATGGATCCACCATGTGGGCAGGGGGAGGGTGGGGAAAATCCAGCTCCAGGACGCCAGATAAATGCTGAATCCCAGGGCGACCAGCATGCTCCATGCGACGCACGCTTCCAGGGCGGTGCGCATACGCAGCGCATTCGGGATGGGTCCCGCGGCAAGGGGAAACCCCACGGAAGACCAGGTGGCGGGTGCTAGGCCGGACCAGGAGACACTGAGCACCAGCAGATACACGCCGATAAGGTAGCGGCCGTGCACGTTGGGGAACTCTTTGGTTAAGTCAGAGCTGACGACGTAGAGCATGAGCACACTGGCGAGGAGCGCACCGGCCACGATGCTCACCAGCCGGATGGAGCGTGTCGGGTCCCGAAAGACGCTCACCATGGCGCCGAGCAGACCCAGCCCGCTGAGACCGGCGAACAAGGACACGACCCAGCCGGCGAAGTAGGCGTCGTGCCATCCGAAGCCCGACCAGAACGTCACGGAGAGCAACATGTCCGGTTCGCGGAACGTGAACACCGAGAGCAAGCCGCGAACCGCCAAGCCCATGTACTCCAGCGTGCCCATGGCCTCCATTCGTTGCGGCAGGAACGGGAATACCCAGAAGGCGCTGAGCAGAAGAAGCACGGCGAAAGCCGCGGCCCCCACACGGGTCGTCCACACCGCGCTCGCGTCTATCGCCCGCCGGAACGCAGCGCCCAGGCGGCTTGCGCCCATCTCCAGGGCCGAGCCAAAAGCCGCTGCCGCTGCCAGGAGAATGGTGAGCGGGAGGACCTCATCCAACAGGCCGGCTGTCCCCGCCGGCGCGCCAAAGGACGAGGCGAGCTTGACGAGTGCGGCTCCGAGCGTTTCCAGTTCCTTGGAGCCATGGAAGAAGAGGAGCGGGGCGAAGCCGGCGAACAACCCGAACCAGTACGTGGCCGCGGAGCGACGGATCACTGTCCTGTCTCCCGCGGCGAGCAGCAGGCGGCCCAGGGCCATCATCACAGGCAGGCCTAGCATGGTGGCTCCGCTGGTGGCCGTGAGCAGAAGCAGCGAACACGCCAGGCCGAGGAGCAGGCCGCTCGCGTCGCTCCTTTTTCCCCGCAGGAAGAGCGCGAGGGCGAGGCCGGACACCACGGTGATCGCCTGCGCGAAATGGGAATAGTTGGACACGTGCATGGCGAAGAAGGGCAGCGTGGGAATGAACAGCAGGTAGAGCGGAAAACACCGCCTGTCCGGGGGGGCGAGCCACTCGATAAGCAGCATCGCGGCCATGCATGCGAAGGACCAGAGAACCGCGTTGATCAGGCGCAGGATAAGCAGCGCTTCGGCGGCGCTCGATCCATGGAACAAAGGCCCTATGGCCTTCCAGAAGGAGTAGGTAAGGGCGGAGCGCGATTCCATCCTGGAGTCGGCGACGTGGAAATGGTCGGAATCCTTGAAGAGCTCCCAGGGGATGGGGTATGGCTCGGCGGCGTGCTGCGGCAGGAAGCGTTGCCAGGGACGAAAATGGATGCGCTCGAAATGTCCGGCCCGCGCCAGTTCCCGCGCGCCGGATTCCAGCTCGGACAGTTCGGCGACCTGGGCGAAGGAAAGGAAGTGGTCCGGTTCGTCCGGCGCATGGAAGGGCGGGACCAGAACCGCATAGGCCAGGGCCAGGGCCAGGG
>JBMCLC010000087.1:0-6367 GCA_048614715.1 Oceanidesulfovibrio sp. | reverse complement strand
GACGCCGCTGGCCTCGCCATCCGCGAACTCATGCGCGCGGACATCGCGGCCCTGAACCAGGGCGTTCGCAACGCCAACGATGCGATCAGCCTGATTCAAACCGCCGACGGCGCCCTCGGCGTCATCGACGAAAAGCTGATCCGCATGAAGGAACTGGCCGAGCAGGCGGCCACGGGCACCTACAACTCCGACCAGCGCCTGATCATCGATTCCGAATATCAGGCCATGGCTTCGGAAATCACCCGTATCGCCAACGCAACGGACTTCAACGGCGTGTACCTGCTCAACGGCAACCTGTCCTCGTCCACCCACACGGGCAACGAGCTCCAGTCCACGGGCAAGATGAAGATCCACTTCGGCACCAAGAACGACTCGGCCGAGGACTACTACTACATCCAGATCGAAAGCTCGACCGCTTCGTCCCTGGGCGTGGGCAACCAGGGCGACTCTTCCCGCGCTGGCTTCTCCATCTCCACCCAGGAAAACGCGCAGGAAGCCCTCGTGGCTCTGGAAAACGCCATCATCTCCAAGGACAAGATCCGCGCGAACCTGGGCGCCCTGCAGAACCGACTGCAGAACACCATCACCAACCTGGAGATCCAGGCGCAGAACCTCCAGGCCGCGGAATCACGCATTTCCGACGTGGACGTCTCCCTGGAGATGACCGAGTTCGTGCGCAACCAGATTCTGACCCAGTCTGCCGTGGCCATGCTCTCGCAGGCCAACTCCCTGCCGCGGATGGCCATGCAGCTGTTGGGCTAGGCATGAGACGCGCGGTAATAACGCATTGATCACAGCCGGGCCGTCCATCGCGACGGTCCGGCTGCTTTCGTTTCCATGGCACCGAGTTTGCACAAATGTCAGGGTGACCCTTTCAAGGGAATAATCTACCTAGCAGGAGCATTGCGCCATGGCTGACGAACTCCTTTCAGGACAAATAAGCTTCACCGGTCTCGGTTCTGGAACCGATTTCCAGACCATGATCGACAAGCTCATTGAAATAGAAGGCACCCACAAGCGCCGCCTGGAAATCTGGAAGGAGGAATGGGAACTCAAGAACGTGGCCATCCAGGAAATCAACACGGCCATGCTCGACTTGCGCACCACGTTGTCCAGCCTGGATTCCATGAACTCCTTTCTCACCAAGAACGTGGCCAGTTCTAACGAAGGCGTGATGAGCGCCACGGCCGACGCCAACGCCGAGGTGGCGACACACAACGTCGAGATCAAGCAGCTCGCCAAGAACGCCATCATCGTGGGCACCACGGGATACGTCGACAAGAAAGCCTCCGTGGTGGGCGGAACCAGTGAAAATTTCGCCTACACATACGCCGGCGCGGACTACACCGTGACCGCCGCAGCAGGCACTACCCTGGAAGGGCTGGTCAACCTCATCAACAGCGATCCGGAAAACCCCGGGGTCCGCGCCAGTCTGGTCAACAACGGCCAGGAATACTATCTCCAACTGCGCGGGCTCGATCTCGGCTCAAACGCCTCGCTGTCCTTCAACTCAAGCGTCTCCACAATGACCGACCCGGGCTTTGACAGCGCCGACGATTTCGAAACAACCCAGCTCAACCAGGACGCCCTGTTCAAGACCAATGGCTGGCCCACCGCATCCAACGCCTGGATACATGCCGACTCCAACACAGTCACTAATGCCATTGATGGCATTACCATGAATTTCAAGAGCATAGGCTCATCGCCACCCACCGATGTGCAGATTTCCGTGGGCACGGACTTGGAGGGCATCAAGGAGAACGTCCACACCTTCGTGGACAAGGTCAACGAGATCCGGGCCATGATGAAGGAGCTGACCGAGTTCGACGAGGTGCAGCAAGTCGGCTCCATCATGACGGGCAACTACGCCTTCCAACTGGTGGACAGCCAGCTCAAGCAGGCCACCGCCGGCCTGGCCAAGGGCTTTTTGTACTACGAGCCCGGTCCACCGCCTTCCGGCGACAAGTACGGCGCCCTGTCCCAGGTCGGCATTCTCACGGACGCCGAAGAAGGATCGGCCACGGAAGGACTGCTCGTCATCGACGAGGAAAAGCTCGATCAGGCGCTCAAGGACGACTTGGAGGGCGTGGCCGCGCTCTTCTCGGCCGACGGCATCGGCGACCAGAAGGTCGAGACCGGCAACTTCAGCTACTACTCGCACATCAACTCCCTTACCAAGCCCGGCAGCTACGACGTGGACTACACCGTATCCGGCGGAGCAATCACTTCCGCCACCATTGGCGGGTACGCCGCCACCATGGACAATGCCGAAGGCACCATCACGGCTACGGATGGCCCGGCCAAGGGTCTTGTGGTCAAGATCAACGACTTTCCCAACGACACGTCCGGGTCTGGCAAGGTCCAGGTCAAGCAGGGCAAGGCCGGTGAGATGGCAGACCTGCTCAAGGACCTCACCAGCACCGAATCCGGCCCCATGCACATCCTCGAAGAAAACTACGACGACATCATCCAGAACATCGAGAAGAAGATCGATTACGAGGAGGTGCGGCTGGAACGGATGACCCGCGACCTGCGCAACAGGTTCGCAAATCTGGAGGCGACTCTCGGCCAGTACGATCAGCTGAGCAGCTCGCTTGCCAGCCAGATCAGTCAACTCAGCGAGTAATAAGCATCGCGTATACGGAGTCTCATAAATGCAGAAGGCAGCTCAAGCCTACTTCCAGACGCAAGTCTCCACCACCTCCCAGGGCGAGCTCCTGCTCATGCTCTACGACGGGGCGGTCAAGTTTCTGCGCCAGGCTCAGGAGAAGATCAATGAGAAGGACTACGCCCAGAAGGGTATCCTCATCTCCAAGGCCCTCGACGTCATCGCCGAGCTCGACGGCAGCCTCAATGTCCAGAAAGGGGGCGAGATCGCGCAGAACCTGCACAACCTGTATTTCTACTGCAATACCCGCCTGTTGATGGCGAATATGAACATGGACAACGTCCTTATCGACGAAGTCATCAAGATCCTCACCGGATTGCGCTCGGCGTACGCCGAAATCATCGAGAAGCAGACGGGCATGGCCTCCGCCGGAACACAGAAGTCACAGGACCAGACGGCCGCGGCCAGGCAGAACGGCCCCCGCCCTCCTCTTCTTCTCAACACGGGCTCAACGGCGCCGGATTCGCAGACGGTCGGAAACCAGGACGCCCCGCAAGCCAGCGCCTCGGAGCAGCATGGCCGCGGCGACTCCCCCCTGGAGTCCCTGGCCACGCAGATCGCCCGCAACCCGGTCAAGCCCAAACCCCAACCGGCTCCGTCGCAGGGTCATGCCGAGCACGCGCAGCCAGCGGACAAGCCGGCCCAGCCCGACATGGCCGCACAGCCCGAGACACCCCCCGAAACACAGGCCGAGTCACAGCCCCAGGCCGAACAACCGGAGCAGTCAAAACCCAGCCCGGCCAGAGGCCGCCTCCTGGCTGGCGCCTCCATCTACAAGAAGATGGCCTCGCAGTCCTGACCATAAGCCCGCTCCGGCGGGCTTTGCCATATCCCCGCGCCGCGTTGCACTGGACGCTTGCGCTGCCCCTTTCTTGGGTGCACCATCGTCCGCATGGGCCACGATCCAGCGTTCCCGCATCCATTTTTCGAGTACTCCCGGGCCGTGCTCGACTTCCGCCTGGGCAAGAGTTGCCGCTCGTTTGCCGTGCGCGATTTCCGCGCCGAGGAGGACGTGGCCGCGGCCGCGGAGCGGGCCGTGCGCATGCTGCAGCGAACCGGTCGCCCGCGGGTGCTGCTGCTGGGCCTTGGGGACGGCCGCCTGGCCCGAACCCTGGCCGCTCCGGGCGCGCTGCCCCCTGGGGTGGAGCTCACCGTATGCGACGCCGATCCCGAACTGGTCCGCGAGCTGGTTGCTTCCGGACAGACCGCGGGCGACGTTCCGTTTCTTCCGGACTGGATCACGCCCCGCGGCAACCGCCAGCTCCTGGTGGACGCATCGCCCCACGCCCTGTTCCTGCTCCTCGCCCTGGCCGGCTACGGCCCGGACGGCTCCGTGATCCTTCAGAACCCATCCGCGCCAGTCTCCACCGAGATCCAGAACGTGCGCCGGCTGCTCGCAAACGCCTCCAGGGTGGACATCCCGGAGCATGTCCTGCAGCCTCCGCCGTCTCTCGCCTCCATCCTTCATCCGGAGGAGCCGGCTCTCGACCAGTTTTTCGCCCAGGCCCCGTCGTGGGCGCGCCAATGGGTGGTGGTATGGGACGCGAAGGACGTGCCGGAAACGGCCCGGCGCCTGGCCCGGGAGCACTGCCCCGTGCCCGTGACCCATCTGGCCCGAACGCTGCACGGCGATTTTGCCGCGCAGCGCAATGCCTGTCTTGCCGCCGTGAATGGGGACCATGTGTTGTTCCTGGACGGCGACGAGCGTCTCACGCCGGAGGGCTGGGCGCTCATCCCCCGGCTGGCGGACATGGACGTGGCCGGCTGGCTGTTCCCGAGGCGCACGCTGTATCCCGAGGCCTCGCGCTGCAAGATAGGCTACGGGCTGTGGCCGGACCTCCAGCTCCGGTTGTTCCGCATAGGGCCCGGCGTGGCCTTCGAGCGGCCCGTGCACGAACGCGTGGTCGGGCTCTCCGGCGCAACCGGGATTGCGCCCGCGGCGTCCATCCTCCACCATTCCCGACTGCTCAAGGATCCGCAGCAGCTTGCCAGGAAATTACAAACCTTTGACAATGCAGGCCACGGGGCTGTGCGCCACCGCCTGGCCGCCGAGTACCCCTCGTGCGACTGCGCGCTGCTCGACGCGGCCGCGGCTTCCTGGCATGGTGCATCCCTTGTCCTTTCCCTGGATCATGCCTAGAAGGGAACGTCGAATTCCAAACCAGCAAGGAGACGCTGCCGTGGCTTTTCAACTCGGCGTGTGCCAGATCCCCGTCGTACAGAAACGACCTTCGCTCATGGCCCACCTCGCCAAGGCGGTGGAGTGGCTTCCGGACGACGACGCCGCGGTCCGCGGCCTGTTCTCCCTGCCGGAGATCTTCTACGGCGGCTTCGACTATGCCCGCTCCAGGGAATGGGCAGATGAGACGCCGTCCCTGCTCGCCGAGCTCCACGATTTCGCGCGAGAGCACCGCGTGGCCCTGGCCGGCACGCTGTGGGACGCCGGCGAAGCCGGCCTCTACAACGCCATGTACATGGTGGACCCCACCGCCGATGGCCCGGTGTGCGTGCACCGCAAGCAGCACCTCTTTCCTCAGACCAAGGAGGAGGACCACTTCGCTCCCGGCGAGACTCCCCCCGTGATCTACGAACTCGAAGGCATCCGGCTCGGCTTCGCGATCTGCTTCGAGATCCGGTTCCCCGAGCTTTTCCGCCACCAGAGCGCCCAGGAAGTGGACTGCTTCGTGGTCTCGTCACAGTGGCCCATCAAGCGGCTCTTGCACATCACGCCGCTGTTGCGCGCCCGGGCCATCGAGAACCAGTGCTTCGTGTTGTCCTCCAACGGATGCGGCTGGACCCCGCTGGGCGAGCTTGCCGGACACTCCTGCCTCATATCGCCGTGGGGGGAGCTGCTCTTCGGCTGCCACGACGAGGACGAAAACCGCGCCGCGGCCTTTGACCGCGCCATGCTCGAACGCTCCCGGCGGCTCTTCAATACACGCCGCTCGCCGTTCTATCCCCTGGACAATCCACCGGATGCGTCTTGATCATGGGGGTGGTACGTCGTATCATAGAACATCACGACGAGCGCCTGGACAAGTCTTTGCGTTTCCCCGGCGCTCCACATCTTGCATTAGGATAATCTGCACATGAAGATAGTCTGCCCCGAATGCGGGTTTGCCAGGGAACTCCAGGAAGACAAGATTCCGCCGACCGCCCAGGTGGCGACCTGCCCGAAGTGCCGCCACAAATTCAAATTCCGCGAGCTGCCGCAGGAGCGTCCCATCCACTTCAGCGACGAACCTGAAGAAGAAACGCGCACCACCCCGCCACCGCACGAGACCGCCCCTCCGCCGCCGTACGACGCGCCAATCGTCGAGGAGGAAGAGGACGACATCTACTACCCCGAGCCCGACTCCGGGCAAGAAGCCATGCAGGCGAGGGAAGTGCCGACGCCCGAGGTGGAGGACGACGTCTATGAGCCCGCCAACGACCCGGACGCCGTTCCGGGACCACCCATGGACGAGGGAGACATCTGGAACCGGCTCGAGTCCATGGGCAAGACTGGCGAGTCGGGCTCCCGGACCCAACGTAGCGCGGGAGGGGCAAGCGGCGACGAAACCAACGTGCCGTGGGAAAATCTGCAGGCGCACGGTTTTTTCGGTGGTCTGGCGCAAACCGTGCGGCTGGCCATGTTCAGCGCGCCCAGTTTCTTCGCCAAAATGCGGGTCGGCGGCGGCATTCTCCGCCCCCTGGCCT
>JBMCLC010000086.1:0-6369 GCA_048614715.1 Oceanidesulfovibrio sp. | reverse complement strand
GGGGCGGGCCGGCTATTCGGTCTCGCCCTCCACCACAATGGCGGCGATCCCTTCTTCTTCGCTGAATTTGCGGGTTGCCTCCTGGGCCTCCTCCAGGGACCCGTACGCGCCGATGCGGATCGAAAACCACGCGCCCAGCGTTCCGGGAACCTCCACGGACCGCGGGTCATAGCCTTTGTCCCGCAGGGTCTTCATGGAACGCTCCGCCTCGCCGCGCACCCGGGTCGACATGACCTGCACGGCGTATGTCGCCGCATCCGGGCTGCCTGCTGTTTCCGGATCTCCCTCCACGCCGGCCCGCGCCTCCAGAACCACCGTGGCGTTCCGGCCGGTGCGCGCGGATATCCTCTGGGCCACCTGCCGCGCCGCCCGCGGGTCGCGCAGATTCTCCACCCGCACCTCGTAGTCTTTGGGACCGAGCCGGCGTACTTTCGCCTCCACACCCTCGGCGTGCAACTCCTCCGCGATCCGCCTGGCCGTGTTCCGCCTGTCCGTGCGGGCGACCAACACGTCCACGCCCGTCTCGTCCGGGATGGAAACCGGTGGCGAATCCTGCACCCCGCGCCGCGACTGCCCGCCTATATTCCAGCTCCGCGGGTCATGTACCTCCTCGTTCTCTGGCCCGAAATCGTCCTCCGGCATGCTGTCGATCTTGCCGGACCAAGGCGTTGCCGCCAATTCCTGTTCCGCCTCGCGCAGCGCCTCCAGCGCCTGGGCCTCCACCTCTCTGGACATGGCGGACAAGGACGGATCATACGTGGCCGCGCCTGCCCCGGTCCCTGGTACGCGGCCCTCGCCCCTGGCGAGTGCCTGCAAGGGTCCGAGCATGACGACGAACGGCTGCTCCTCGGGGCGATCGAGCAGCGCCACGCTCCGGCGCGCATTGTCCAGCCTCTGCGGCGGACCGAAAACACCGTAGAGCCACTGCTGCTCGTTTCCAGGCAAACGGCGGACCTGGGGAGGAATCCCGAGGGCTTTTTCAAGTTCGCCGGCGCGGAGATTGGCCGCCTGGGCGGACTCGGACATGTCGAACAGCATTGCGTAGCCGCCAGCCGGCGGCGTTGGTTCCTCGGCAACGCCGGTTGCGGCAGGCGTTTTTTCCATATCTGATGTCGCATTCCCCGCAATGGGCGACAACGTTGCGCCGACGGAGTCATCAACCGCTGGTTCTCCCCCGGCATCGGCGGCCGGTTCGCCCTGCCCGCTGGCCCCGGACGACTGATCCTCGCCATGGCCCGACGCGTCTTCGGCCCGGTCTGGCCCGCGCATCCGGGCGAAGTCCACGCACTCCGCCAAATAACCTCCCACGGACATGCCTTCTATCTGGACGACTGCGGACGTCTGCCCCTGTGCGCGGCACTGCGCCGCGCGTTCCTGCGCCGCCTCGGCGCCGGGAAATATCCCGAAGCTCCGCGATTCCCCGAGGCCGATATTTTCTAGGTATGAGGCGATCTCCGGCCGGGACAGGAACAGCGCTTCGAACGATTCGCGGTCTTCCGGCAGCAGGGAGTATTCAAGTTGCATCTGCGGAAACTCTTCGACGACGGTCACCCGGAAGCCATGCTCCAGGAGCTTCCTGCCGCCCTGGCGCAGTTCCACCGTCCATTCGCCGGAGACAAGCTCCCAGCCGGCGGTGAACGACCAGCCCGCGAAGGCCGGCGTGCCCGGGCACGCCTCCACCTCCAGAACCTGCGTGGTGAGCTTCTCGCCCGTGGTGGGGTTCTCCATGGGCGGATGGTGGATGACGATGTCCAGGCGATGCTGTCGGGCGGGGCCGCCGGAGAGCATGTACATGTACCCGAAGCGGGTGAGAAGGGAGGCGGGGACCTCGTCCGTGCGCTCTTCCAGCCGCAATGGGGGAGCCACGCAAAGACCCGTGGTGGTTTCCTCGCTCCAGACATTGGCGAAAACCCCGGTCTGGAGCTTCTTCGCCTGGAGTTCCGGGGGCTGCTGCGCCGGAGCATGCTGGGGCGTCGCCAGGAAAGCGAAAAGGAGAACCGCCAGAACAAACCTTCGTGGCGCCCACTCGTGGACGCGCCGACACAACAACCGGGTGAATCCGTAATGCAACATGGTATGATAAAGGCGGCTCAGCGGGTAATGATGAGCACGCCGGATTCATCCTCGTGGATCGATATGGAGGAGGGCGGCGCGGGCTGCTTTCCGTTTTTGGCCTCTGGCCCTTCCGCCCTGGAGTACTGCGGCACGCGTCCCTGGATGACATCCATGGTCCAGGGGCCCTGGGATCGTACGTTGATCCGGTATCTTCCCTCGGTGAAGACGACGTGCGTCTTGGCTCCGCGGTGCGTGGCCGTCGCCGCCACCTCCTGTTCGAGGATGACGAGCTTCTCGCTCCCTGATTCGTCCTCCAGCACGATGCTGGCCGTTCCGTTGCGGGCGGCTTCATACGAATACTCGAACGAGACGTCGCCTTCGGGCAGCGTAAACCACTCGCTATGGCCCTGGTCTTTTCCGCTGAGAGTGAATAGCTTTGTCCGCGCCGGCGTCGCCGGCTTTTTCGCGCCGGTTTGATAGTCGAAGTGCAGCGCATCCGGCCTCGGCACGTCCTCGCCATAGCGGACGCGAATGGAGACGCTCTCGCCGGGATCGAGGTCGCCCAGCTTCTCGGTGTGTTGCCAGTACGTGGTCTGCTCGTTCTTGGACATGGCCCTGATGGTCACACTGACATCATACTGGGCCGCATCGCTCGCGTTGACGATCTCGCCTTTCAGGTAGCTTCCGGCCACGTCGAAGCCTCGCGCCACCAAATTCGGGCTTGTGGCCGCGGCCAGGGGGCCATGGACCAGTGCGGCTCCGACAAGAGCCATGATTCCGAGCATATACGGTGCAAACCTCGTCATTGTCTTTCTCCCGTGTTCGATGATGCGTGTGAGGGAAAACCCCGGGCCACCGTACACCAGAGCCCCCGCGTACGAAAGGTTCGGGATAAGGCGGATGCCGTTGCCCTATCCGCGGACACGCCTGCTTTGAAACGCCCTCCGGCTTTCCAGTTCGCAGGGCTGGCGCATCCGGATGCGCGTCCCATGCGTGCGGCTCTTCACTGGTAGATGCAGGCTTCGCCGGAGCCTCGTTCCTCAATGCGGAGGGGTCTGGCGGGATGCCTTTTGCCCGTTCCCGCCGTGTCAGCGTGCGCTTTGGGCTCCGGGGGCGTGGCCTTCGGCTCATTCTCCATGCGCACTTCCCAGAGGCCTGTTGCGTGCACGACAAGTTGATAGACCCCCTGCTCCTCCAGCACGACGACATTGGTACCGTTCCCTTGCCCGGTCTGCCGGGCTACCGGGATGATGGGCGCGCCGTCAAGCCTCCTGAGATCGAGCACGAACGAATCGCTGCCCTGGTAGGTGAAATCAAACCGCGTAGCGCCCGGCGTGAGGATGAACCAGGTGGTCTGTCTGTCGCCCTCCCCCATGTAGCACAACTTGTGGCCGTGCACCGGGCGGGGCCAGGGGGTAGCCGGATCCTCGGGCGGGTCGAAATCGAATAAGAGCTTTTCGGGCCGCGCAAACCAATCCGGATACCCCTTGCTTATGAACACCCGCTGCCCGGGATCCAGATCCCCGAGATCGACGCGGGCCTTCCAGTACTCCGTCATTTCATCGGCGCTTGTACCGCGAATTTCCACGACCACGTCGCGCATCGTCGTGTTGGAGGTGTTGATGACGAATCCCTCCAGTACGCCCTCGCGGATCGCAAACGACTCGTGCTCCAGAGCGCTCTCTGCGCGGGCGCTATCGGGCCGCGCACTCGCTGATTCCTGCAGTGTCTGGCGCGAGGCGGTAATGACCATGTCCGCGCTGGCGGCGGCGCATGCCATCATCACAAGCGCCGTGGACAAAGCCAGCTCCCTGCTGAAGGTACGCCCGATGGTTCGCGGCCCTGTCATTTTGCTTTACCTCCATGCATAACAGCCTTGCACTTTTGATAAAATATACTAAACAAGAACTCAAGGCCACCGCCTGCCGACCTGTTTCAATTTATTCTCATGCAGAGGATGCCATGGACCATTCGCTTTCCCGTTGCACCGCCCCGCTCTCGCCTCGGTTTGTCTCCATACCAATTATGATTTGCATTGCTTTGTGCGTGTGCCCCGACATCTGCCGCGGCGCGGACGCCGCGAACGGACAGCCCGGCGCCACCTGGACCGAACCGGCGACCGGCATGGAGTTCATCCTCGTTCCCGGCGGCTGCTTCGACATGGGCCGCGCCCCGGGCGTGGAGGAGATGCTGCTGCGTGAAGTGCACCGGAGCTATTTCGAAAACCACTACGCAGACGAGGTTCCGACCAGGGAAATGTGCGTGGATTCGTTCTGGATCGCCCGGCGCGAGATTACTCAGGGCGAGTGGGAAACCGTGACGGGCGAGGCCAACAAGACATGCCACAAGGTGGGCCGAGGCAAAGACCTGCCGGCGAACTTCATCACATACGAGGATGTCTTGGACTTTGCCGAAGGCCTTGCCTCGCTGTCCTCCCAGCATGGTGGCGACGGCAGCGTATTTCGGACGCCCACGGAGGCGGAATGGGAATACGCCTGCAAGGCGGGTCGCAACCAGCCGTTCTCCACAGGCATGAAGCTTACGCCGGAGGATGCCCGCTACGGAGTACACCGCGGAGCCGACGGCGAACTGGAGCGCACGGAAACCGTGGCGCCCGTGGGAAGCTATCCGGCCAACGCCTACGGCGTCTACGATCTGCACGGCAATGTGGAGGAGTGGACTTCCACCTTGTACACGCCCGAACCGGGCGTGGAGCCGATATTCGAAGAGCGGGGCTCGCCGCGTGTCGTCAAGGGTGGTTCGTACTTTGAGGCCCCGAGAAACCTGCGGTGCAGCCATCGCAAGCGGGCCACCAGCCTGTATGTGAGCTGCCGGCTCGGGGCGCGGCTGGTGCGGGTTCCTCCGGCTTCGGAACAAACCGACTGAGCCGTGGACCTTTCCGGCCGCTCCTCCGGCCCCGCGCTCAATCCTCGGTTTCAGATGTCTCCCTTCGCCTGCGCCTTCCGCAGGCGTACAGAAAATCGCATCTTCCTTGGCGTGGCGGCGCATGCGTTTGGGCCGGAAACGAGAACGGCCGGTTCTGCAACCGGCCGTTGTTCGCGTTTTCCTAGTAGACGATGATCTGTTGCCGTTTCTTCATCTGCTCGGATGTCGGCTCCGATGCGGACTCGCGCGGGCTGTCCGAGTCGGATGCACCGGCGGACCGATCCCCCCCGCCGCCGCCTTGATCAGCACCGGAGTTCATGGGGCCCATGTCCGAGGATTCCAGATGGTTCTTCTGCGTCGTGTCCTCATCTTCGGCCGCCTTTGCTATCTTTTCCAGCAGGAGCGAGCCCATGAGCAGCGATGCAGCGATGCATATGGTAAAAAAGCGTTTCAATAGCATGAGACACACCTCATTAATCATAATAAGCCCCGGGGTGGGCCACTTCATTGATTGTGCCGTCATGCGGCGTTCTGAAGCGGACGACGAAGTGGCCGAATGTTGCGATCTGCGTAGAGCCGCCCGTTGCCTCTGTGAACCCGAGGATCACGTCATCATAGGCACTGTGCTGGGCCTCCGTGAGGAACATGACTTGATCTATGGCTGGCGGATTCGTGGTCGCATTCAGATCCTGCATCGTGTTCGAGAAGTGCGTGTTCACATAATCCGTGCATTCGTCATCGATACTTCCGTCGCTGCAGCGACGCACCCATGCGCGGATTATATACTTGTAGCGCATTTCATCGCCAAAAGCTTCCGGGGTAAGCGACCGGTGAATCTCAACGCGCAATGCGTTGCGCCGCTGATACAGGCGGTAGTCGTCGTAGCCCCCGCCATTCGGAGAGGGATCGTCGAAATACGGGATGTTGTCCATGAACGGGAACATTTGTTCGTACAGGTGCACGTAGTAGATGGGCGTCCAGCCGTTGTCGGCGCTCCATGTATCGGTGGAGTCGTCGAATTGCACATAGTTGCCCGGCCAGCCGGAGGACTTGTCCACGGCGATATCGATGGCGTTGTCGCTGTCGCCGTTTTCATATTCCAAAACAACCACATAGTTGCCTGTCGGTACGGCGCGTTTGCTCGGATACGCTGCGTCAGCCGTCGCATACGCCGTGTTGCCGTTGGGTGAGAATGCAAAATCGCTCTGGCTGTTGAAGTAGAACGTGACCAGCCGCCACTGGGTGTTGTCTTCGTAGTCGTTGTGCAGATCGGAGTCGTAGAACGCAACGTCCGTACTGACGATCTTGCTTGTATAGTCACCGTTCACGATAGTGGATGGTATGGCGCTGGATCCGACCGTACCATCCGCGTTGTACAGTTTCGCGTACAGATTGCCGCCCGGCAATCCATGCCGGCGGATATAGAAG